>CAZMXF010000054.1:0-12084 GCA_964570015.1 uncultured Oscillospiraceae bacterium
GTGGGTGAAGCAGGATCTTATCAAAATAGGTCAGGCTCTTGTTAAATGCACTGGCCAGCGTAATATTTCCGTACGACCGCGTAGTGTCTGCAAACGCCTCAGTCTTTTGGACCGGCTCCCGAAACAGCTCTGTACTGTGAATACAGTATACAGTCTGGAGGAGATATGCTGAAATAAAAATGTAATGCCAGTCAAAAGTCCATCGAAAGATCAGGAAGCCGATGAGGTATCCAATCGCTCCAATCAATTTGTTGATAAAGATCTTTCTGTAGTTTAGCTTCAGCCTTAATCCGACCTCATAGTACAGTTCTGCATAGTTCAGAACCGAAATGACGGTGATCAGAATCAGTTCATAAAGATCCACCTCACCAAGATAGAAGTAGATCACAATCGGAGTCACTACAGCAACAGCGCCCATGGAATATACGTTCAGGAGGCTGAAATCCCCGATTCTCCCCTGCTCGTCATAGTCATATTGATGGATCAGTCGAGTTGTGCTGAGCGCTCCACCCAGTGTGCCGCTAATGAGGAAGATCACAGAAACCAGGGACTGCATCCGGCCATATGCATCTGCATCAATCCTGCGTGCCACAATCGGATATACAATCAACTGAAGCGCGACAAGCGGCAGACCTGTCCCGATCAGATTGATCAGCATGTCTGTCGCTACTCTTTTTTTCTTTTCACTTAGCTGAATATTACGCAATTTCCTGTACCTTTCCTGTTCCTCACGAAACTGTCTTTCTCATGAAAAAAGAACTTAGCTTTTGTGATACATAGATTATCCGTTTGATCTGATGTATCGCCGGCATTACCAGCTTCTTATTGATTCGATAGACTGTTTTGCTCCACTGGAGCGCTTCCGCACGTTCGGTTTCGTTTAAGTGTGCTGCATCGCAGGTATTCTCAAAGTCAACAAAATCCCGATAACTGTCCAGCCCGCTTTTGATCGCCAAGCACTGTCGGATATAATAGCTGTATCCCTGGAAATTGGCTATATGACCGCTCAGATCATTCGCCCCTGTTTTACTGAGCCCATCCTCCAGATATTCACAATAATAGATTGGCTTCTGATGCCAACGCAGTTTATAGCCATCTGCTGCTATTGCATTCCAGCAGACCGCTTCTGTAACAAAATACTCTCCCTCAAACTCCGGAAACGGGTGCGCTTTCATTATGTCAATGTCAAAAACTTCAGCTTTATCTCCTTCAATGTGGAGTTTTTTCCGCTCCAGGCTGCTGGCATCCACATATTCACCGCAATCAAAGCTGCTGCCAACCGGTCTCCCATTCGCAAAAGCTTTCTGCCCGGCGACACCGCAAAGCGTTGGAATTCCCTGAATATCCCGTAACCACTCTATAATGTCTTCGATGGCATGTTCCGGCAGCCAGTCATCACTGTCAACGATAAAAAAGTATCTTCCTTCCGCGTGTTCCAGCGCCAGATTGATCGCACGATGCTTTCCGCCATGTTTTTGAGCAAAAAAGCGGACTTGAAACGGAGGATTGGAACTTTGAATTTCTTCCAAAAAAGCTATTGTATCATCCGTGGATTCGTCATCTACAACCAGCCACTCAAAGTCATAAGCTGTTTGTATGATTAACGACTCATAGAGCCGCTTCAGTAAATGAACCCGATTATATGTCGGTGTGAAAACAGTTATCATCATGGTGTTTATTGTCGGTGTTTCAGCTTATTCTGTGCAGTCTTTATGCAATACTCGATGTTGCCTAATCCTCTGTCAATTTTGCTGCCTGTCTTTTCACCAAACAGTCGATTGATTCCAGCGGTCATTCGATGTCTTCTCTTACTCCTGTTATCCTGCCAGGTTCCATCAAAATGATGAATCGAAAGTGTCCTGTCGGTAATATGAACCTGAAGTGTATTATAGGATTTCGGGCAGAATACGTCTGAGGCAAAGATCATAATATCCTGGACCTGCTGGTCCCGGTCATCATTTTCCAGTCCGTGGCGCCGCAGCACTCGCGTATTCAGATAGGGGCATGGCACATACTTGAGCGTCCCATCCTTCTCACGCATCATTGTGTCTTCGTAATCCGCCATCATTTCTCGTATAATCTGATTTCCGGGTTCCATGCCAAAGCCAAGGCCTGTTGCTACATAGTGGTCTTTTTCTATTGTCTGGTCAAAGCCCATGAATCCTTTATAATTAAGCACCGAATCCAAGGATCTGATCAGTTCAACATCCGTATCGAAGTATATCCCACCATATGTGTAGATAATGTCAAGCCTCGCATAATCTGTAACAAATGCCCATTTTTTCGCTTCATAAGCCTGCCGCATGTATCCATTCTTTGTAAAATCATAATTGGTTTCATTCCACTCGATAATCTCATAATCCGGACAAAACTTTTTCCAGCTTTCTATGCAAAATAAAACTGATTCCGGTTTGGGGTTCCCACCAATCCAGAAATAATGAATCATTTTGGGAATCATATAGTATCTCCTTAAATAATAGCGATATCAGGTCCCGAGATATAACTATTGTACAATGGCTCCCAATCTGAAAATTTTGCCGAATTCTCTCCGGAAATGATTTCAAAGCACAAGGCTTCATTGACAAAATCATGTAACTCCGCACTCTCCCAGGAGTTTTTAATCACAAGAGCAATTGTCACAAAGTATTTTCCTGGAACGAGAGACGAAACATCAACATCAAAAGAAATGAGATTATCCCCTGGGATTAATGTAATATGTTTGTCTGTGTCCATCCGGAGTATTGGAGTTCCTCCAACATTTCGAACAATCCAATAGAATCCAATGTCATCTCTCTCGTCTGGACTGCTGATACAAAGGTTTCCTTTCAAATGCGCGCCATACTGGATCTGTACTGTATCATATTCCGTTGACAATGTCTTTAGAATATATCTATGCTGTAAATATCTTGCTTCTCTGGTCATGGATTCCAAGTCTACAGTTCCGGAAGAAAGCTCTTTTAGACCGTTATAAATCCCGATTCCCTGCTCCACATCGCCGTCGAATACTTTTCTGCCGTGATCCAGGACAATCACCCTGTCGCACAGGGTCCGAATGGTATTCATATTATGACTCACATACAGGACCGTTCTGCCCCCGTGGGCTTCGTCTCCCATACGTCCGAGGCTTTTCTCCTGAAACTTGGCATCTCCCACGGCAAGAACTTCATCCATAATCAGGATTTCGCTCTCCAGATGGGCCGCAACGCTGAAGGCCAGTTTGATATACATGCCGCTGGAATAGCGTTTGACCGGCGTGTCAATAAACTGTCTGCATTCGGAAAAGTCGATAATATCTTCAATCTTGCTGTCGATCTCCGCCTTCGTCATACCGAGAATGGCACCGTTCATATAGATGTTTTCCCGCCCGGAGAGTTCCGGATGGAACCCGGTTCCGACTTCCAGCATGCTTGCAACCCGCCCGTTCAGCTCAATGCTTCCCGTCGTGGGCCCGGTAACCTGGCTGATCAGTTTGAGGATGGTGCTTTTCCCCGCTCCATTATGTCCGATGATTCCGACGGCTTCGCCTTTTCTGACTTCAAAGGAAACATCGTCGAGCGCATAGAATAGTTCCCCTGTTTTCCCGCTGTTCTGTTCTCCCAGCTTGCGTGTCGGATCGTCTTTTCCCTTTAACTGCGCCAGTTTCCGCTGCATTTCTTCCCGGAGTGTCGTTCCCCCGATCATTCCCAGCCTGTATTGCTTTGAAACATGTTCGACCTTTACCATCACATCGTTATCCACTCGACCACCTCACACTGTATCCGTAAAGTTCTTCTCGGCTTTGTTATACAGCAGCATTCCGATCACAAGAATCGCAATGGTAATTAACAAGCTGATCAGATAATACTTGAGATCAAAGCGTCCGCAATCCGGTCCGAGGCAGGCATAGCGCATCGCATTGATAACCGGCGTCATCGGGTTATAGTTCACAATTCTGTACAGGAAAGGTGTTCCTTCAAAAAGCTTGATCGAATAGGCCACGGGGGTAGCATACATCCAAAGCTGAACGCCGAAGTCAATCAGCATCTGTAAATCCCGATATTTGGTTGTCAGGGCACAGATAATAATTCCGCATCCCATTCCCAGCATCATCATCTGCAAGACAAAAAGCGGCACAAGGAAGATAAATTTGGTGATCTGAATGTGAAATCTCGGCACAAACAGATAAATCAGGACAAATATCGCAAACATGCCAGCCTGTATCAGAAACGCCACCAGCTGGCTGATACAGGTGGAAAACGGCATTGCCATTCTGGGGAAATAGACCTTTTCCATGATTGCTCGATTGTCGACAAAGGTCCTTCCCGTTTTGGACAGGCATCCTGCAAAAAACTGCCATGAAATATTGCCGCACATATAGAACAGGAAGGTCGGAACAGAGCCGGAATCCGCAAGTCCCGCAACCGCTCCGAAAATAAAGGTGAACACAACTGTGGTGAGCAGGGGCTGAATAACGGCCCATGCGGGTCCCAGGATCGTCTGCTTATACTTTGCTACAAAGTCTCTTTTCACCAGCAGCATTACAAGATCCCGGTAACGCCAGACCTCTTTCAGCTTCAGATCATACCATTTATGTTCCGGTGTTATTTTTTTATAATAGATTGATTGTTCCATGGGTGTCTGATCTTACTTTCCTCTTAATTTCATAGACGCCGTATACAGTGCCGGACTGGCCAGAAAGAGCTTCGCCTTTGCACGCTGCTTTTCCGTAAACGGCAGTTCCGGATAGCTTTGAATGGCTTGTTTCAGTTCTTTCCGCAGCCGGTCCCGCTGCTCTTTTACGGCCGGGTTCCCGCGGGACTGATAATATACTTTCAGACCGCTGCCGATATAGGCAATTGCCGCCGCGTACTCACATCGCGGGAAGTGTTCGCGATAAAACTCCAGGCGCATCCGATCCGCGGTCACACGATCAAATTCTCTCGCAGAAAACTTTTTCCGGCTGATGCTTCCCGTCCGTTCAAAATAGCAGTAGAACGGTTCCGCGGTATAGGCAATTCGCTCCGCTCTGGCCATACACTGCGGTGTGAAGGGATTGTCCTCATAGTAAATCTGTTCATTAATGTGCAGGCCCTGTATGGTCTCGCGCCGGAAGAGCTTGTTGCACATGGAGTTGGACAGGCGTTCGTTTTTCGGCAGCTCTATAAGCGCTTCCTCTCTCGTATAGACGCAGCGCTCCTTCAGGTCATCCTGATAATAGCTTACCTCTCCGGTCTCGGACACCTTTTTGATCCCGCAGGCGATAATCTGTGCATTTTCCCGGCACATGATTCCCGACAAGATTTCATACATTCCCGGTTCGATCCAGTCATCCGAGTCGACAAAGCTCAGAATCTCTCCCCTTGCCGCATCCATTCCGGCATTTCGCGCGGATCCGAGTCCTCCGTTCTTCTTGTGTATCACACGGACACGGCTGTCCCGTTTCGAAAGTTCCTCACACAGATCTCCGGACCCGTCCGTTGAACCGTCATCCACCAGGATGATTTCAAGGTTCTGATAACTCTGCCGAGCAATGCTGTCAAAGCACTTTTCCAGATACGGTCTGACATTATAGACCGGTACAATGACAGAGATCAGTTCTTCTTTTGCCATATCATTTTATGACGACGCAGCCTGCCGTCGGGATGCAGAATTTCCGGCATGCCGACGTGTTTTTCTCGATCTCTTTGTAGCGGCTCTTCCCGATCTGTTCCACAAACAGTACCGACTCCAGATCCGAAACCTGACCGATAAAGCCCTCGTCTCCTTCCGAGAGCTCACTCACCGTCATTCCCTTTGCCCCCAGATGATCCTTCATTTTCTTCCGAACACCGATTGCTTCCGTTGTATTCACGGAACACACCGCAATGCTCGACATCTGCTTCTCTTTCATCAGTCTGCAGATTCCCTTCACAACCGAGTCGATTTCCGGGTCATCTGCTGACTTCAATTCTGCGAGCACCGGAACTCCGTACGGCGTTTCCATATCTGCTGCTGTCCGCAGTTTTCCGGACAGCATATAGCTGAGCGCAATACAGCACACTCCCAGCAGCGCACCCAAGGCACAGCCGATCACAAGCCACTTCGACTGGATGAATCCGGGAGAAGAAATCTCTTTCTTTGTGACACTCATGTCGGTTCCGGACAGGCCTTTTACCAGAACGTTGTAATAGGACTTCTCCGCAGAGGTCATGACCTGTGTTGCTGATTGAACCCCTTCGTTCGCATAATACAGGGTCTGTACGATCTCCAGATCCCCATCATCCGGTGCTCCCACAACCAATTCCGCATTAATCTTATCCGACGCCCACATCCGATACATATAGAGTTTGGCGGCAGCCTCCACGAAAGATGCCTCTTCTTCCGTCAATGCACTGCGGAGTTCTGCCAGTTCCACGGTCATGTATTCTGGCAGTGAATCCACTGTTGTACCCAGTGATTGCGCATACTCTTCCAGTGCCCTGCGCTCCCGTTCTGCAGAAAGAGACGCTCTGCGATATCCATAGAAGTCCGATGCAACAGCAAATATTAGAACAAACACCAGCAATACCGCCCACTTTTTTCCGATCTGTCGGAGCATATCATAAAAATTGATTTCCAGTCCTTTTTGCATCATGCAACATCCTTTCCCTATGCTTTCATCCAAATGTGAGAGCAGATTGCCCTCAGGAGTCCCACATCCGGATAACGCAGTTTATGAGCTGCACCACTCGTACAGTAATACTCTGCTCTTCTGCAGAAGGCCCACATTCCGATCGGAGAAGCAATTCCCTTTAGCTTTTCTGCAACCTCCATCTGTGACTGCAGCATGGCCTCATTGTTGCTGCTGGAGTTTTCGCCCGTATAGACATGTTCGTAGACAAGCTCTTCGTTAACAACAGCTCTGGCCCCGCTGCACAACATCAGAATCCAGAGAAACGCATCATCTGAGCCGTTGTTTTTCATAATCTGTTCTGACCAGTACGCAGGGATCGAAGATTTGCGGATCAGAACCTGCCCCGGTGAGCGGATCAGATTGTTGTAGTAATACTGGCACTTCAGGTCACCTGCTGCAGCCTGGGCCGTCGGATTTGCATAAATCAGATGCCTTCCGCCGTCCTTTTCTCCGTCATAACCATTCCCGATCACGAAATCTGCATCACCGATTGAGCTGTACTGGCTCAGCAGGCAGCGATCTGTAACTCGGTCATCCTGATCCAGAAACTGGACGTATTCTCCTTCCGCAGCTTTCAATCCGTTGACTCGGGTCGCATGAATTCCGCTGTTTTCCGGATTTGTCAGCACCTTCAGCCGATAAGAGGCTGCACCACCCGTCTGCTTCTTCAGTTCCGTCTCAAGGTTCTCCCACGGCGAGTCGTTCACCAGCAGGACTTCCAGTTCTTTCCCTGCTTCATCCATAAGGATTTCTGCATTTCGTTCCATCATGGAAAGCAGATCCGGAAGATATCTTTGCCCCTGATACCAAGGAATAACAACCGAGATAGCAACACTCATATTCGTCCAGCTCCGTCATTCTGCAGTGTCAGCATGCGTGGAAGTGAATCCTTGCAGCTTAGCTTCATTTTTTCTGTCTCCAGGAAGCCCAGCATCAGATAAAAATATGTTTCCTTTGCATAATAGGTTACACTGGCATAATCCTCGATCAGGGCCATCACAAGCAGTGTCGCACAGACAGCAGTTTCCATGGTGCTGTATTTGCGATAGCGGATAAAATTCAACAAAATATAAACATAGATGGAATAATAGATCGTAAAACCGACCAGGCCGCCTCCTGCCAAGACTTCCGCAAAATTGTTATGAAGATAGTAATATCGGTTCAGATACTTCCATGCAACCAGATGCCCGCTTCCCATTCCGATTCCAAGGATCGGAGTGCGCTTGAACTGTTCCAAGCCGACATCGATCAGCGCCAGCCGGGTCGTTGCGGAACGATCTGTTTTTCCGACTCCGGTCACAGCAGACACCATAGACAGCATTCGTTTATAGATTCCGGAGAAGGCCGGCAGTCTGGAGAACAGAACCAGCATTCCCACCACAAGGAGGATCCCTCCTGCCAGCAGAATCGCGATCTCTCCCGGAGACCGCCCCCGAATCACAACCAGAAACAGCAGAAGAACCAGTCCTCCGCCCATGATAGCCAGAGCCTGCCGGCTTCCGGTCGCCGATAAAATGATTACCCCGGGAATCAGAAACAGATTCCACCAGTGAAGCCGTTTTTCTTCCAGAATAAAATATACATTTACCACCATCGACATTGCACACACAACGCCGACCACATTACTGTTCAGGTAAAACTGTTCTGACAGCCGATCACCATATTCCAGCAGACTCAGGATTCCATGAACTCCAAAAGTACCAAAGATGACCAGCATCACGGCATTTCCGCCCCAGAGCACCGCCCTCAGCAATGTGTCCACGGAATCATATTCCTGATAGCACAGAAATGCCAGAGAATAGCAGATCAGCATAGAGAATGCCGTCTTCCCTTTCGTCATAGCATTGTCCGTATCCCAGGCCCAGATTACACTGAGGAAGCAAAAGAGGCTGAAAGTAAGCATCCAGACATGAAAAAAAGTAATCCGGAGCGTGAGTCTTCCGTTCTGCAGCACCATTATGGAAACTGCCATCAGCAGGAAAAGCAACAGGATCGTGATGCTGGCGTATGTCCAGTCAAATAAGACAAAGAATGACGAAAACAGCAGGATGGCCAGCAGCTTTGGAACCAAGTATTCACTTTTGCTCAGAGTCTGCGACATCATCTGTTTCTCCCGTTTTGATCACTCCGTGATCAGCTTATATATTCTTTCTGCCCAGTCGAAGGAAAGCTCTTTCTTTCGCTCGGCCTGTTTGTTACGCAGACGGTTCAAAAACGCCTTGTCTCGGTAGCAGTTTTCTATTTTTCCCGCAAGCTGCTCCCAGTCGGTCGGAAACAGAGCTTCCTCGTCCAAAAGAATCTCGGGGATACCTCCCGCCCGGCTTCCGATTACCGGGATTCCCAGATAGATGGCTTCCATCACTGTGTTCGGGCAGGAATCCGCCAGAGAGGGCACCGTCAAAAGATCACAGTTTTTCATGACGGTAAGAGGATTCTCCATTCTTCCCAGAAAACGGATCCGCTCCGAGGGGAAGCGCTCCTGCCAGACTTCCAGCGTTTTCCCACCCCCGACAAGAATAAATTCTATATCCGGGTATTTTTGTGTCAGGTGGCCAGCCGCCTTGAGAAACAGTTCCTGTCCTTTTCTGAGATCATCAAATCCGCCGACAAAGCACACATGAAAGCGGTTATTCTCTTTTCTATCTGCCCCTGCAGCCTCATCTGCGCGTTTCACAATCCAGGAAGGGTTGCAGTTGTTGATCTGGATCCTGAACTTCGGCATCAATCGTGCTTTGATCAGAGGATGCCGTTTCAGGATTACATCCCGGTCATATGTGCACTGGCATACTACCTGTCCGGCATTGCGAAGACAGATGCCTTCACAGCACCATTGATACAGGATTCGAAGCTGTTTTTTCCAACTGCGCCCGGCGCTTCTCACCTGTTCGTAGCCGATCATATCCTTCCGGATCATCAGGACCAGGTTCCTGACCCCATACAGGCTCAATCCGATGGCCGGAGGCACATCAAACACAATCACTTTCTCGTAGCCGCGTGTCGCGATCCGCTTCAGGGTATCACGGTTATCCATCAGGATTCTTGCCTCTTCCGGCAGGAAGTGCGGTGCACGTTCCGGCTTCTTCATATGGAGATCCGCGTGCAGCCCGTATGGCTGGAGCGCCGCTTCTTCATCGGCGCAGCAGAGCTCGGCGTCTTCTTTTCCGGTCAGAAAGCCAGCCAGTTCCAGGAACCGAAGTTCTCCCCCGGTCGGCTTCTTCTCCGCTATGATTCCGGAAGAATAAAGGAGAATTCTGTTCATCTCAGTGCCACCTGTTAAATCCGTGAGCGCTGTTCTTTGCCAGATCCAGGAATATCTTCTCGATATTTTCAAAGCAGAGCTGATAGTCAAACTTCTCAACCGCCAGCTTCCGACCCGCTTCTCCCATTCTTTTACGGACTTCCGGGTTTTGATACAAAAGGACGATGGCATCTGCCAGTGCCTGGGCCGAGCGTCGCGTAACGACAGTGCTCGTCACTCCCGGTTGTGTAGCCTCCATCAGTCCGGGCACATCGCTGATAATCACGGGAATCTGGCAGGCTTCTGCCTCTACCGCCGAAACGCCGAAGGATTCCGAATCCGTCACAGAAGGCACAACCGCGATATCCATATTGGCCCACTCCGCAGCCGCTTCCTCCTGAGAGATGAATCCCAGCCACTTCGTGATCTCTTCAATTTCAAGCTCAGCTGCAAGCCTGCGGTATTCTGCTTCGCAGGGGCCATCTCCTGCGATTCTAAGCTCCAGTGGGATCTCCGGATGTTGTCGTTTTACCAACGCAGCTGCGTGCAGAAGCACATCGATTCCATATTTCGGTTTCAGTGCCTTCACGGTTCCGATGATAAACCGGCCGTCGTTTTCTTTCCTGCTGCGTCTATCCGGCGAGAACAACTGTGTTTTCACGCCGAACGGAGTGACATAGAACTTCTTGTCCGTATACTTGCCGACCTCTCTGGCCATGGCCGCACTGGTGGACAGCAGGCAAGCCGCATGTTCCAGACTGTACTGCAGCAGAAAACGGTGCATCGGGCTTTTATGCGGGAATGTGTAAACATCACCGCCCCATACCGAGAGCGCATAGTTTTTCAGGCCGGCGATACCGGCAGCCGTGCCGTAGCTGGTCGCATAATGGACGCTGATGATTTCCGGTGCAATCTCCGCAACAATATGCCGGATTTTGGGTGTCTTCAGCAGATACTTGAGTTTTTTGCTGTCCGATTGCTGCCAGTCGACTCCACAATCCAGAAAATGAACCGTGACACCCTCAATCTCGCCGGGAAAGAATGAAATCACATGGACCTCATAGCCTCTCGAGACGAAATATCCGCACCATTTCTGCGTGTGATAATTATTGGCCGGCGCCAGAAAGAGTATTTTCATGAGTTTTGATCAAAGCTCCGTTCTATTCAGGAATCTCCGCGCAGAATAATTCTATATATTATACCATTTGATAGCAGAAAATACAATATATGGATTCCATTCCCTGTAAAAATAAGAGTGAGAATTGCTCTCTTCAGGGCAGTTCTCACTCCCGGTTTATTTCAGTTCGACAACGGTCACACCCGCTTCGCCTTCTCCGTAGCGGCCGAGGCGGAAGCTTTTTACCAGCTTGTTGCGCTTGAGCATTTGCTGCACGGCTTCCCGCAGTGCTCCCGTTCCTTTCCCATGGATAATGGTCACCGTCTTCATCCTCGCCATCGCCGCACTGTCAAGGTAGCGTTCGGCAGCAAGCACACCTTCCAGTGACTCCATTCCCCGCAGGTCGATCTCCGGCGCGACATGCACCAGTCTCGTTCCGACAGAAGCCGCAGGTGCTGCCTGCCGGGTCCTTTTCTTCTCGCCTTCCAGCAGGAGAACTTCGTCCTCCTTGGCGGTCACATTCATGATCCCGGCCTTCAGGTTTACCGTCCCGTCCTTGTTGACAGAGACCACCTCAGCTTTTACGCCCATGGACTTGATCCGGACGGTATCTCCCGCCTGGAGCTTTCTGGAAGATTTCTTGTTTTCTTCTGCCGGGAGCTCCTCCGCATCCCGCAGGGCTGCTTCCTTTTCGTTCAGTCTTCGGCGCAGTTCCGTCCTCGCCCGGTTGATCTCGTCTGCCTGCTGCTCGTCGTTTGCATGCCGGCGCATTTCATCGAGTTCGGCATAAACACTTTCTGCGGTCTCCCGCGCTTCGTCCAGTATTCTCTGTGCATCACGGCGGGCTTTGATCTCCGCTTTCTCCAGACGCACGGACAGTTCCGCGCGCAGCTGAGAAGCTTTCTTCTCTTCCTCCGCAGCCTTTCTCAGGTGTGCCGCCGCCGTCTCCCTCTCCCGTTCCAATGCATGGCGGGTCTGCTCCAGTTTTTCAATGGTTGCCTCAAAACTCTGTGTTTCGGTTCCGATCCTGTTTCCCGCATCCCTGATGATGCTCTCATCCAGGCCGAGCCGTTTGGAGATGGCAAAAGCGTTGGATTT
>CAZMXF010000055.1:0-11893 GCA_964570015.1 uncultured Oscillospiraceae bacterium
CTTGGAAATCATCCAGTTCCTCCCCGAGACCAGGACGCAGACCGCGCTCAGAGCCGTGATGCCCTCGATGACTTCCTGGCTCTGCCCGGCGCCCGTCCACACACGCTTGAGGTAGGACAGCAGCCAGGCAGCGATGAAGCTCGCGACGATACCGAGAACAGATCCGATATAGACATTGCGCAGTGTTTTCTGGTTACCGCTCTTGACCAGATAGGCGATCATGCCGGCGATGACCAGGATCGCTTCCAGGCCCTCACGCACGATGATGCCGAACGCCCCGAGGAAGGTCAGCAGGCGTGGGTCGCTCTGCTTTGTGCTCTCGGCTTCTGTCTCCGCGGCCAGCGCTTCAGCCGCCGCTGCGGCTTCTGCCGCTTTTGCTTCCTCTTCCTTCGTATCCAGCGCCTTCGCCATCTTCAGGATGTCATTCTTCGCGCTGTCAGTGCTGGTGCGGTACTTGTTCTTCTGATACTTCTCCGCCGCGGACGCGACCAGATTATGGAGTGCAGTGAAGTGTCCGTCCATCTTCTGGCGGTCCTTCAGGGAGAGGTCGGTATAGATCGCGTGGTTCAGGCCGGACTCTTCATACACGGTGTAATAGGCGGTGTTGATGTTGTCCTCGGCGGCCTCAAAGTCCTTGTCCAGGTAGCCCATATAGGCCGTGTCCAGCAGTTCCTTGACCAGCGTCGCCGCTTCATACCAGTTCTCATACTTTGCGGCCGCGTTGGGATCCGCAGAGAAGTCTGCATACGGGTCGGAGGAGACCAGCTCCCCGCGCAGGTAGTACTTCATCTCACTCTGTACACCACCCTGCAGGGCTGCAAGCTTGTTTCCGTCTTCGCGGATCATGCTCTTGAGTTTGGCCAGGGCCGAGCGAACCTTGACCTTGGTCTCCAGATCGGTGTTGTCTTTTTTGACTGCCGCCTTGCAGGTTGAAAACTGCATCTCCACCGCATTTTTACGGTTGCCGGAGACATAGCTCATGGTCTGCCGCTCAAAACCGGTCGTCTCATAGACGCGGAAATAGGCGTTGCTGACGTTGTCATAAGCCGCTTTTGCGTCTCCGTCCAGATAGTTTTCAAAGGCGGCATCAAGATACTTGTCAATCTCATCCGCCGCATCCGCCCAGCGGGTAGAGGCGCTGTCTTCCGCAAACGCAGCGATGCCGGTGAACGCGGAGACCAGCAGAATAAGCATCAGCATAACACTAAAACTTCTTTTCAGCAGGTTCATTGCCGTCCTTCTTTCTTTTCGGCTTTTTTGGGCTCTAAATAATAAGCAATAATAAGCAAAACTTACTCTCGGGCACGAAAAATGTTAGAAAAATCTAACATATGGTCAAAATACAAACCGCACAGTCGACCCGGTTTTCCGATGTCTCCCATGCGCTTTCCTGTCCCGAATGGTTAAATTAATTTTATAATAATTAGGCTCCTATAACGTTCCATCAAAAAAATTAGACCTGTTTAATTCGGAACTGTCTGGATTATATTCGTTCTTTCCTCGCTTGTCAAGTACTTTTCATGCTTTCCTCCCGCGAGATCTTCTGAATTTCCTGCACTGACGGCTTCAGACCCGCCTGCCGCAAACAATAACAGGTGTTATTTCCGCAGCCTGGTTGACATTCCTAAATTGAAGTAGTATGATCAAACAATACCAGATAAAACGGGCTGCTGCCCGGGAAAGAGAGAAAAATATCATGAGTTGGCATACTGTCAGAATGCTTACATACGGTTTCCTCGCCGGCACCGCCGGAGTAAGGCTCCTGAGCAGCCGGGATGCGAAGAAGGTCTACACCCAGGTGACCGCCGCGACATTACGCTGTGTAGACGATGTTGTGAAGACCGCTACCTGCATTAAGGAGAACTGCGACGACATCGCCGCCGATGCGAAGGCTATCAACGAGAAGCGTGCTGCGGAAGACCGCGCCCGTGAGATTGCCGATGCGAAGGCCCTGCTTGCGGAGGCGGAAGGAGTCTGAGGGATGAATTGCCGAATCCTGCATGAACGCCCCGGCCGTCTGCGCGTGCATATGCGGCAGTGCAACATGTCACTGTCCGAAGCCGACAGGCTCGAGGAGTATCTGAAAGGCATCTCTGGCGTCATCGAAGTGAAAGTCTATGAGAGAACCGCAGATGCGGTAATCTGCTATCATTTTGATTCCTCTCACATGACCGAAAAGAGTCCGGAACGCGAAAGCATTCTCCGGGCTCTTTCTGCGTTTGATTACGACCGGGTGCCGGAACTGCCGGTTCCGCACAGTTCTGCACGTGCCCTTCAGCATGAATACGAAGACAGGATGGCCCGCAAGTTTGTCTTCCGTGCGTTGAGAAAGCTGTTTCTTCCCGTGGAAGTTCGCCAGGTGCTGGCAGTCATAAAGGCGCTGCCTCGGCTCTGGCGCGGACTCTGCTGTCTCCTGCACGGGAGACTTGATGTAGAGGTGCTGGACGCCGTTTCCATCGGAGTCAGCCTGCTGCGCGGTGATCACGGTACGGCAAGTCAGGTGACCTTCCTGCTTGGCGTCGGGGAACTTATCGACGAATGGACGCACAAGAAGTCGGTGAACGACCTGGCCGAGGCCATGGCTTTGAACGTGGATCAGGTCTGGATGCTTGCCGGCGACGGGACAAAGGTTCTCGTCCCCATCCGTCAGATACAGGCGGATGACCGAATCCTCGTGGAGACCGGAAACCTGGTTCCCCTGGACGGTGTCATTCTGGAAGGCGACTGCATGGTGAACCAGTCCTCTCTGACCGGAGAATCGGTCCCCGTACCCAAGGGGCCGGGCAAGTCGGTTTACGCCGGCACCGTCATCGAGGAAGGCAGCTGCTCCATCCGTGTGACCAAAGCGGCCGGCAGCAACAAGTATGACCAGATCGTGCGCATGATCGAGGATTCTGAGAAACTGAAGTCCGACGTTGAAAGCCGGGCTGCACATCTGGCAGACAAGCTGGTTCCCTGGTGTCTCGGTCTCAGCGCACTGACCTATCTCCTGACACGCAATGCCACCCGGGCGGTCTCTGTCCTGATGGTGGACTTCTCTTGCGCGCTGAAGCTCTCGATGCCTCTGAGCGTTCTCTCCGCCATGCGGGAAGCCAGTCGATATCACATTACGGTTAAAGGCGGCAAGTTCATGGAAAAAGTCGCTGACGCGACAACCGTGATTTTCGATAAAACGGGGACATTGACCAATGCCTGCCCCACTGTGGTGGAGGTCATTCCCTTCAACGGGCAGGACGCGGACGAAATGCTGCGTGTTGCCGCCTGTCTGGAAGAGCACTTCCCTCATTCGATGGCGAACGCGGTTGTGCGTGCTGCCCGCGAGAAGCGGCTCGACCATGAGGAGATGCACAGCAAGGTGGAATATCTCGTCGCCCACGGCATCGCCACGAAGATCGGTCGGAGGCGCGCTATTATCGGCAGCTACCACTTTGTTTTTGAGGATGAGGGGACCCGAATCCGGAAACAGGACCGCAGGGCCTTTGATGAGATCCCGGCAAAATATTCCTGTCTTTATCTCGCCATCGGCGGTGTGCTCTCCGCGGTGATCTGCATCTCCGATCCACTGCGTCCGGAAGCCCGTGATGTGATCCGGCGCCTGCATGAGGTTGGGATCGAAAAGTGCGTTATGCTGACCGGCGACAGCCGGCGTACAGCAGAAGCGATCGCGGAGGAGATCGGCGTGGACGACTTTCGTGCAGAGGTTCTGCCCGAGGACAAATCGGATTATATCCGGGCTGAACAGGCACTCGGGCACACCGTCATCATGATCGGTGACGGCATCAACGACGCGCCTGCCCTGTCTCTGGCTGATGTCGGGGTCGCCATTGGAAGCGGTGCCATGATCGCGAGAGAGGTCGCGGACATCACGATCGCTGCCGAAGACCTGACGGAGCTCATCTCCCTGAAACAGCTCTCCGACGCACTCATGCGCCGGATCCAGAACAACTACCGTTTTGTGATGAGCTTCAACGGCGGCCTGATCGGCCTCGGCGCAGTCGGTCTGATGCCTCCGGGTACTTCGGCCATGCTCCATAACGGATCCACCCTGCTGCTGAGTGTCCGCAGCATGACGAATCTTCTCTGAACTGCCATATCAATCGAACCAAAGCGCTATATATGCTGAGACCGTCGGCTCTGTTACGGAGTCGACGGTCTCTGTGGTTTTGAATTCCAAGATGTATGATCGAGACGCGTTCCCGGTCCGAAGGAGCTTCGCCTGCCTTATGCGAGAGCCGCTCCGAGCGCCTTGCAGGCTTCGACTGCCGCATCGTCCGGCGCTTCGTTGGCCGTCACGCTGTCGCAGACCAGGACTGCGCCTGCCGCTTTGCAGTCTTCTTCCCAGCTGCGCATCCATTCGCAGTCGCCCCAGCCGTAGGAGCCGAAGAGGGCGATGTTCCTGCCGGAGAGGCTTCCCTTGACGGAATCGAACATCGGCTCAAACTCACTGTCTTCCAACTGCTCACTGCCCATGGCCGGGCATCCGAACGCGATTGCGTCGTACTTCTCCACATCGCCGGCACTGAAGTTCGAAGCATCATATTTCGTGACATCTGCTCCCGCTGCCTGCGCTCCCTTTGCTACCGCATTGGCCATCGCCGCGGTGTTGCCCGTGCCGCTCCAGAATACAACTGCTACTTTTTTCATTTGTGTTCCTTCCTTTCTGTTTTCAGACCGCTACAGCAAGTTCTGCCAGCCTGTGACCGGCTTTGACGCTCCTGCAGTACGAATCTGTGCATTTTTTGTATTTTTCAAAGGTACGGCGTGCCTTTTCCTCATCGCCGTAAACCTTCCAATACCCGATGAATTTATAATTCTGTGCATGGTTCTCGATGAACCCTCTGACATCTTCCGGCGGGTAGCTCAGAAACAGGCCGATCTCATGCGGGAACTCATCTCCGGTTCCGATTCTCCGGATCAGCCGGCGGATACACTGTTGATAACACAGCCCGGAATAACCCGCCTCATCCAGGATTTCTCTCGCAGCCCGGTTCTTCATATCCCGCTGCAGCGAATCCGGCCGGAAGAGATAGAGCAGGGCCTTCCCGTCATGGAAACGAAGCGGCAGAATGCACATCCCCCCTGCGGAGAGAACACGGTTGAGTCTGCGCAGTTCATCGGTCATTTCTTCCCTGCCGGCATATTCGCAGCTGAACATGCTGCCGGTCTTGATCCCGGCCAGCGTCGGTGCACAGCACCTCACAAACATTTCGTCAGACATCGTTCTCCCCCTTCCTGCTTCTTCTCCTGCGCTCAGGCCATTACGTGTTTCTCCAGCACATTCCGGAGCGCCGACAGGGAGCTGGTCCTGCAGTGCTCGATGACGGTGTTCTGTCCCTTCAGCTCGCTCATCGCACCGAGAAGCATCTTGTGGGACATCGTGTCTGTGAAGAAAATCATCAGATCCGGGCTACCGACTTTATCCCGCAATCCTCCGCGGGGCTTTGTGAAGACCTTCGCCTGACATTGGTAGTTTTCACACAGTTCCTTATAACGGCGTTCCATACACTCATTGCCGCCTACGATCACGACGCTCATGGAATGCTCCTTTCAGCAGAATTAGATTATTCTAACTTCCATCCTGTTCTTAGGCGCTCCATAACGAGCGCCTACAGTTAATCTGTTCTAACTTTCATTCAGAGATTAACATACAATTCTCCGCCTGTCAAGTCTTTTCTGATTTTCATACGGACCGCGTGCTGTTATCAGGCCTTTGCTCCGAAGCACCGCCTGATTTGCAGAGCGGAGCAATCACAGGTCTGAGCAGGTGTGCTTCGTCATAATAAACAGAAATTGAATATTCAAGCCTGCCAAACATGGAGCGTGCAGAGTATTCTGTATTGACGATCATTCATCTCAATGCTATGCTTGTTTTACATTTGAATTCGGCAAAAATGATCACATTCGCAGCTTACAGAAAAGAATTGGTTTTCCGTCAGCTGGCTGCGAAACGCAAAATATGCACCAGGAGATGAGGATGTGAGGAAAACAATTGGTATCATTTCGCATCGGCGGGCGATGGCGGAGTTTTACGGAGATATTTTCCGGGAGCTGTTCAAGGACTTCGCGGAGATCTTTATCGCCGCCGCAGAGGATCACAATATCCGCAGCATGCCAAAAGCGGACTTATACATCAGCTCGGTAACCAGCTATGATCTTCGCGGCGACAGCGAACTCAGGGAGTTCATTAACGGAGAACTGAAGCCGATCCGTATGGATGTGACCTTTTCCAGAGCAGCTGTGGACCTTCTGCAGACCTACCCCGAAGGAACAAAGGCCATGCTTGTCAACCAAAACAAGCATATGACCATGGAGTGTATCGCACAGCTCTACCACCTCGGAATTTCCAATATTGAATTCTATCCCTGCTATCCGGGGATAGAGAGGCTTCCCACAGCTGACATGACCTTTACCGTCGGAGAGCCGGACCTTGTACCGCAATCTGTTATCCGCGCGGTAAATATCGGTTCACGCCTGCCAAGTGCAAATGTAATCTGCGAAGCCGCGCTCAGGCTGGGCAATGCCTTCTTTCTGGAGGGGAAGCGTTTTAAGCGTTATCGAAACAGGCTGGCGAACGTCGATTACTCTCTGGAAACGATTTCCTCAAAGAATCTGAGCACGGAAAACCGCCTTGAAATCATCCTCAACACCTTGGAGGAAGGAATTGTCTGCGTAAACGAGAAAGACGAAGTGACGCTGATCAACAGGACGGCGAGACAGATGCTGGATGTCAGCCGGAGTGAAGCGCTGGGCAAACCCGTGTCGGAAGCTGTGCCGGAACTGTTCTCCGCATTCGGAGAAGAAAAGCGATTCAATCAGCCTACTTTGCTGAATATCCGGGGCGCGGATCTCGGCGTCAATCTGATTCCCTTGAAACTGGAAGAAAAGAGTCTCGGCGCATTTATGACTCTGCAGAGTTTCCAGGAGAAAGAGCGCCAGCAGAGCTCTCTGCGCCGGCAAAAGACTATGGGCAGCCACAGGGCGGAAAGCCGGTTTGAAGACATCATCGGCAAAAGCCCGAAGATCGTCCGCGCAAGAGATCTTGCCAGGCGGGTCTCACTGAACGACGCCGCGATTCTGATCGACGGGGAAAGCGGGACGGGGAAGCGTATGTTTGCGCAGGCAATTCACAATGCGTCTTCCCGCTCCGAAGAAGCATTTGTAACGGTCAACTGCGCGGCCATGACAGATGAGGAGATAGAAACAGAATTGTTCGGCTTTGAAGGCCGTGATGCAACTGACCATGCCGGTGAGCGGATCGGACTGATCGAGATGGCACACCGGGGAACACTGTATCTGGAGAATATTGAACATATGAGCCATCGTCTGCAGGCCTGTTTCCTCCGCATTTTGGAACAGGGAGAAATCACGCGGCACGGTGCATACGAGTCGATCCCCATTGACTTGAGGGTCATCTCTTCAACAAGCGAAAACATGCAGGAAAAAGTACGGGACGGAAGCTTCCTGCGAGATCTGTATTATCGTCTGAACGTAATCCCTCTTCATCTTCCCGCGCTGAGGGAACGCAGGTCGGACATTCCGGACCTGATTTCCGGTTTCCGCAGAAAAGCCGAGGCGGATTTCGAACTGACCACACAGGCAAGGCAGGCATTGATCCAGCATACCTGGGAAGGAAATGTGCGGGAATTGAAAAACTGCGTGGATTATCTGAATTATATCGGACAACATACAATTGACCTGGAAGATCTGCCCGGGACCGTAAAAGCTTCTCAGGTCCGGGCCACGCAGCGGGAGGAACTGAAGCGCCGCGCCGGACTGAATCTTCAGGAATATCTGGTATTGAAAGAACTGGGAGAAAATTATCGGAACAGCAAGGGTCTTGGCCGACAGGCAATTGTCGCAAACTGTCTGTCACGCGGTGCCGTGGTCTCAGAGCACGAAACCAGAATTGCACTGGGAAAGCTCAGTGAACTTGGCTATGCGATCGTCCGTTCGGGCAGAGGCGGAAGCAGACTGACGGATGAAGGATATCTTCTGTACCGTCAACTCCTGTACGGAGAAGAGGGGGAATCAAGTCACTGATTTGCAAGCAGCCTGCGAAACTGGATAGAAAAAGGTGAAAACTGGTTCTCTTTCGTTGATTCGCCAGTTTCTCGTCCCTGATTCTGTTGACCCGAAAATTCTGTGCTGATAGAATCATTTCAGAGGCCGGATTCATATTGGGTTTCGGCAACAGAAAAAAACTGAAAAGGGGCGAAAAAAGTGGAAAAAAAGAACAAATCTCTCGGTGGGCTGGCATTTTTGCCATTAATTGTCTTCCTCGCACTGTACATCGGCACAGGTGTTATCCTGAGCATCATGGGTGCAGAAAGCACCTTTGGCGCTTTCCCGCGTCATGTAGCGCTGCTGGTGGGCTTTGCAGTAGCGATGCTCATGACGACAGGGGATACGATACAGGAAAAGACAGATAAGTTCTGCGAACACATGGGTAATTCCGGTGTTATGCAGGTCATCCTGATCTATCTTCTGGCCAGCGGATTTCAGGGCGCGGCAGCCACAATGGGCGGCAAAGAGTCCGTGGTGAACCTGGCACTCCATTTTATTCCGGTAAAGCTTCTGATCCCCGGTGTGTTTCTGATGTGCTGTCTGATCTCCACGGCAATCGGAACATCCATGGGAACCATCGCTGCCATGGGACCGGTTGCGCTCAGCGTGGCGCAGGGAGCCGGCCTGAGCACCGCAATTACCGCAGCGGCAGTCATCGGCGGATCCTACTTCGGCGATAACCTGTCCATGATCTCGGATACAACCATTTCGGCGGCCAAAGGATGCGGCTCCGAAATGCGCGACAAATTCAAGATGAACTTCTGGATTGCGCTCCCCGCCGCAGTCGTGGCAATGGTTCTTTATACGATGATCGGCGGAGGCGGAAGCGGAGCCGTGGAAGCCGGCAGCTATAATATTCTGAAGGTACTCCCCTACCTGCTGGTCCTGATCACTGCCTTGGCCGGTATGAATGTGACCAGTGTCCTGCTTCTCGGCATCCTGATCACTGGAGTGATCGGATTTGCGACCGGATCCTGCGGTTTCCTGGAATGGATTCAGGGAATCGGCGGCGGGATGGCGGACATGTTCTCCATCTCGATCGCCGCTGCTTTGATCTCCGGCACGGTCGGCCTGGCCCGCGAGTACGGCGGAATCGAATGGTTCGTGACCAAAATCCGTGCGAAGATCAGAAACCGCCGCAGTGCAGAATATGGCATCGGTCTGCTTTCCGGTGTGCTTTCGGCGGCACTGGTTAACAATACCCTCGCCATTATTGTCTCCTGCCCCATCGCCAATGAGCTGGGTGAAGAATATCACATTGCTCCGAAGCGCCTTGCTTCCCTTGTTGATATCTTTGCCTGCGGATTCATGATGCTGATCCCCCATGACGGCGGTATCATGATGCTGACCGCACTGAGCGGCGACTCCCCGTTTACGGTTCTGAAGTATTCCTTCTACCCGGTTGCACTTCTGATCGCGACGGTGGTCACCATCCAGCTTGGACTTTTGCGCACGTCCGAAGAGAAGGAATTTGAAAAAGCGAAGAGAGCAGCCCAGAAGGCCTGAATGAAGCCTGTTTGCGGAGGTAGAAATGAAATATAATTTTGACGAAATCATTGACCGACACGGTACGGATTGCCTGAAATATGATTTCGGCATGAAGCGCAAGGGCAGAGACGACCTGCTGCCCATGTGGGTCGCAGACATGGATTTCCGCCTTCCGGATGAAATCCTGGCAGAGCTGCGCAGGCGTGTCGACCACGGCATTTTCGGATACACGGATCCTCTGGATGACTACTTTGAAGCACTGAACTGCTGGTATTCTTCCCGCTATGGATTCACGGTCGATCCTGAGTGGGTAACCCTGGGTGCCGGTTTGGTCTATGCGATTCATCTCAGCGTCCGTGCATTTACTGCTCCCGGTGACGGTGTGATGGTGATGCAGCCGGTCTACTACCCCTTCAGCGAGGCGATCCGGAATAACGGGAGAAAACTGGTCAATTGTCAGCTTCGCTATGAGAACGGACGTTATTCCATTGACTTTGAAACCCTGGAGCGCAAGATGCGGGAAGAAAACGTCAAAGCGCTGGTCTTCTGCAGTCCGCACAACCCGGTCGGACGGGTGTGGACGGAAGAAGAGCTGACAAAGGTTGCAGAACTCTGTCTTGCCAATGATGTAACCCTGATGGTTGACGAAATCCACAGCGATTTTATCTTCCCCGGACATCGGTTTTTCAGCTGCATGAACCTGGAGGAGAAATACAGAAAGATTCTCGCTTTCTACAGCTCCCCCGGAAAGACTTTCAACATTGCCGGGCTTCAGTCGGCCAACATCATCATTCCGGATGAGGCTCTCCGCGCAAAATATCGAAAGGCCAACCGCGAAGCCGGCTACAGTCAGGCAAACGTAATGGGGCAGGCTGCGTTGATTGCCTGCTACAGGCTCGGCGCTGAATGGGTCGATGAGCTGACCGCATACATCTATGAAAACGTGCAGTATGCCAAGGCTTTCATTTCCGAGAACCTGCCGAAAGCGAAGGTCGTGGATCCGGACGGAACCTATCTCCTCTGGGTAGACTTCTCGGGTTACGGAATCACCCAGGATGAGCTGGAAGACAGGATTTTGAACAGAGCAAAACTCTGGCTCGATGCCGGAGCAATCTTTGGGGCGGAGACGGCACTTTTTGAGCGTTTCAATCTTGCAACGCCCAGATCCGTCGTGGAAGAAGCCATGAGTCGGCTGAAATCGGCTTTTGAAGACCTTTGATGGGAAGGAGTTTCTTATGAGTCATTCTTATCAGGAAGCTACGCTTGTTGTACACGGCAATCACGAAAAGAATGCATGCGGCGCGCTGGCAGCACCAATCTACCAGACATCGACCTTCATTTTTGACTCTGCCGAACAGGGCGGGCGTCGCTTTGCCGGGCAGGAAGACGGCTATATCTACTCCCGGCTCGGAAATCCGACCACCGGACAGCTTGAGCGGAAAATCGCTCTGCTGGAGGGCGGGGAGGACTGCATTGCTTTTTCTTCCGGCATGGGTGCCATTTCCGGGACTCTCCTTACACTGCTGCGTTCCGGGGATCATATCGTAGCAGACAACACACTGTATGGCTGCACATTTTCTCTGATTACCGAGACTCTGCCGAAATTCGGTGTTGAGTCGACCGTCATTGATCTGACCGATGAAGCTGCGTTCAAAGCAGCCGTGCGTCCGGACACAAAGCTCATCTATTTTGAAACCATCGCCAACCCCAGCATGAAGGTGATTGACATTGAGGCGGTTGCCTCGTATGCCCATGCCGTTGCGCCCGGATGCCTTGTTGTGGTGGACAACACCTTTGCAACACCGCTGCTGGTTAAGCCTCTGGCCCTCGGAGCCGATGTCGTTGTCCACAGCGCCACCAAATATCTGAACGGGCACGGCGATGTGGTTGCGGGCTTTGCAGTCAGCCGGAAGGAGATCAGCAATTCCATCCGTATGGTCGGTCTGAAAGATATTACCGGCGCAGTACTCGGTCCCCAGGAAGCCTTCCTGATCCTGCGCGGATTGAAGACGCTCAAGGTGCGGATGGACACAATCTGTGCCAACACACTGAAGGTCGTAGATTTCCTGCGGCAGGCAGAACAGGTGGACAAGGTTTTCTTCCCCGGTATGCCGGAGCACCCCAACTATGAGACGGCAAAGAAAGAACTCTCACAATTCGGCGGAATGATTGCCTTTGAAATGCGCAGTTTTGAAGAGGCAAAGAAAGTTCTGAATCATGTGAAGCTTTGCGTTCTGGCTGTCAGCCTCGGTGACTGCGAAACCCTGATCCAGCATCCTGCCTCCATGACGCACTCGATGTGCACCAAAGAAGAGATTGAAGCCGCCGGATTCTCGGATCG
>CAZMXF010000056.1:0-2540 GCA_964570015.1 uncultured Oscillospiraceae bacterium
CTGAAGAGCAGGAGTTTGCTTGTGAGTTCATCAAGAGACTTCTGATTGCATGGGATCCTGATTATACAAAATTGGCTGCAGATGAAGAAAAAGCATTGCAGGCGGCTGAGAACAGAGGGTTTTTGTCGGAGTCGGAAATTGATTGGGATCACCTTGATCAGATAGCATGAGACAGCCCCTGTCACATGCTGCACACTGGCATGGACGGAAAAATACATACAGAAATTCAAAAGCCGGTTACCCCGGCTTTTGAAATAATACAATAGTTAACATAATATAATTATGGTTAACTAATGCGTTCCAGTGGGACGGTTCTCTTGTCACACTCTCACCCTGTCGATTTGGCGAAACCCAGTACAACCTGCATCGTCCCGTTCAAAAGCTGTTTTTGTCATAAAATTCTTCAAACAGTATGCATCTAGCTTGTGGAACAGACCTTGTTAAGTGATTTGGATTTTGATATAATAATAACACTGTTATGAGGCGTCAATCCTTTAGAGGATTTGGAACAAAAGCCTAATGAAATGAAAGAAGGCGGTGCAATCCATGTATAATTATATAGTTCAAAATGGGGATTTTGATTTGCAAGATGATATTCTTATATTTAAGGGTAGAGTTGATGAAGTAAAAGATGTTTTAACTGGAGAGATTAGAAATAATAAACTGTATGGAGAGATACTTTTTTCTGAATCGTTCAAAGCAGGACGCATCAGTTTCAATGTCACATTCTCAGATGTTTGTGAGGAAACTAGATGTGGAGTGTTATTTGGTTACAGTAATGAGACTGGTACGATAAAATGTCATCAAGCAGGTATCAGGAATAGCTTTGGAGGATATAGTCTGGATTACTATAACGGTGCTAACTGGGAATTCTTGATTGCAAATGGTTCCAATAATTCGATTAAAGCACATCAGAAATATGAAATTGCAATAGAAACTGCAGGGAATGTCGTGAAATTATATATAAATGACGTTCTGGTATTTACCTATTCTAAGATGATACACAATGATGGGTTATGTGGTATTTATATTTGTAATAACAGTAAAGCAGAAATTGAAAGCATAAAGATTGACGCAAAAAAGCCGAAAGCGTTCGCTATCATGAAATATGAAAAAGATTTCGATGAATTATATCACGATGTAATATCTCCTGTTTGCGAAAATGCCGGATACTGTTCTGTTCGTGCAGATGAGTGTTATACGACAAGTATGATAATCCAAGATATAATAAGAGAAATCTCAGAAGCCGCTATTATTATCTCAGATATTACGATGGATAACCCAAACGTATTCTATGAACTGGGCTACGCACATGCGTTGAATAAGCCGACGATTTTATTAGCGGATGCAGAAAAAAGACAACGCCTCCCATTCGATGTTAACGGATACCGCACTATTTTTTATTCCAATTCCATAGGAGGTAAAAAGGAAGTAGAGACAAATCTGAAGAAATTTTTGGATAATATCAGCCCTAAAATGCAGATTTATTAACACGGTAGGGATAATTTGAGGTTCTTTGTGGAACTGTATTCAGATGATATATCATACGATTTACTTTTTTACATTGTGTTCGAGGCATGATAGGGACGGTTCTATCGTCACATAGTTAGGCTATCAATGGAGTATTGTCATGAAACTGGGGACCATTCATCATGTTGCGGTCATATGTTCCGATAAGGCTGCTGCGCTGGAGTTTTATCATGAGAAGCTCGGTTTCCGGATTATCCGAGAGAATTACCGGCCGGAGCGCGACGACTGGAAGCTCGATCTGGAGATGGGGGACTGTGAGCTGGAACTCTTTATCATGAAGGATCATCCCCAACGCCTGAGTCCGGAGGCGTATGGCCTGCGCCATCTGGCGTTTAAAGTGGAGAGTGTGGATCGGCTGGTTGCGGAGCTGGAAGAAAAGGGAATCCCCTGTGAGCCGGTGAGAACCGATACCTTTACCGGGGAAAAGATGACCTTCTTCCGTGATCCCGACGGCCTGCCGATTGAAATCCATGAGTGAATGCGGCGGAGGGAGCCTGAACGTATGATGGAAATCAAGAAGGATCTCGTCGCGTCCGCCTTCCGTTCCTATGTGTCTGCCTTCGATTCGTCCAATCTTCAGATCGCCAACAAGATCCGCCATACCTGGCACGTGGCGGAAAACTGCAGTGTGATTGCCTCTTCCCTCGCTGCCGATGCTCCGCTCGCGTGGCTGATCGGGGTCCTGCACGATATCGGGCGCTTTGAACAGATCCGCCTTATACACGGCTATGATGATAACTTAGGGCTGGACCACGGCGACTACGGTGCGAAGCTCCTGTTCGAGGACGGATGGATCCGGCGTTTTCTCCCGGACGCTTCCGCCGATGAGATCATTCGCAAGGCGGTACAATACCACAACAAGTATGCCCTTCCGCCTTCCCTGTCTCCGGAAGAACTGCTTTATGCCCAGGTCGTCCGGGACGCGGATAAGATTGACAACTTCCGGGGCTTCCATGAGAACGATTTCTATTCGTTTCATGAGCGGACGGAGAGGGAAGTGCAGGAGTCCC
>CAZMXF010000056.1:2640-11878 GCA_964570015.1 uncultured Oscillospiraceae bacterium
GATCGGAGAAGAGCGATGATGGACAATACTCCTGTCAGGATTTACTACTACTATGATTTCACCGATACCGTTCACTTCTGCCGCCGGCTGGAACAGCGCTTCCGGGAAACTGGACATGAGCGTCCTCTGGAGTTTATCAACTGGAACTGCTACGAAGGGCCGCCCGGCATGGACGGCGATATTTTCATCTACGATGCGATCGCCCTGACTGCCTTGGTCGACAAGGGCTATTTCCACCGGCTTCCTGAGATTATCGACACCTCGGATATGTTCCCCTGGACGATTGACAAAAGCAAGGTCAAACAAAAAACCTACGGTGTCCCCCTGATGATCTGCGCCAACACCCTGATCTGCAGAAAAAAAGACGACTGTAACATAAAAAACATCTTTGATCTCCACGAGCGAACCGCCATCCCCCTCAAAACGATGCTCATGTACTACTATATCCAGGCCTTCTGTAATTATCAGAACGATTCGGTACACAGGGCCTTCGAGCATCTCGCGGAACTGATGGGTGGCAGGGAAAACATTGCCGGGTCAACGCTGGAGGAATATGACGGAGTAAGACTGTTCCGTTCGGGAGAATGCAGGTATTTTATGGGTTTTACCGAGAGCCTTCGCTTGTTTGAGCCGGACGATTATGTCGTGCGATTTGCAAACTTCTCCGAACACGCGGAAGACCAGATGCCCCTGTTCATGGTGGACTATGCGTCTCTGGGCAATCATGTGAGGGAAGAAAAGCTGCTGGATTGCCTGGACCTGCTGGAGATCATGACAGATGAAGAATTCATCTTTGACCTGTGCCTTCAGGAGGGAAGATTGCAGTATATGCTTCCGCCGTGCAGGAGCGTATACGGACGCCTGGCGGAAATCGATCCCATCTATGACGAGCTGTATCGGCAGCTCCTGCCGGAGGAGAACGGCGTGTTCCGATATGGGAAGACGTTCTACGAAGATTTTTACCAAAAGAGCGATGAGATCCTGGAATCCTTGATGGCAGTGTGACGGTTCTCTTGTCATATTCTCAAATACAAAAGCCGGTCAACCCGGCTTTTGAAATAGTTTAATAGTTTACATAATTAAATTATGGTAAACTAATATGTGAAAAAAACCCTGCAAATCCCGTGCAAAAAACCTGCGAGGATTTTTGGACAGGTTTTGTGGTATTCTCTCTGTAGGATGGGAAGTCCCGGTCGGCTTCCGACGTGTTTTGCCGGCCGGGACCCGCAGAGGAGAGGATAAAGGTTGTATTCGGAAAAAATGGATCAGAAGCTGAAGCGGCTGAAGACGATGATCAGAAAGGCGACGAATAAGGGCGGGGTCAAGATGGCCGTGGAGATGGCGGATATCAATCAGGCCCTGAAAGACTTCCTGGATGCTTTGAACGAAGACTTTGAGAAGCGGGCCGAAGAGGAACAAGAGGCGGCGGACGAAGAAGAGGCTCGGCGTGCGACCTATGACCTGCACCATCGCCGCCTGATCGGCCTGGCGGAGGAGATCCGGCCCCTGGCCCGGAAGCGGCCGGATTCACCCTGTAACGCGTACAAGCTCCAACAGGTGAACGAGGTTCTTTTCTTTCTGAAGGAGGAGCTGGATGCCTGCTTTAACGCCGACCTCGCCCTGGCCGACGAGGACGCCACCCTCAGCTACAGCGACGTCTCCTTCCTGGTACGGAATTATCTGGATCTCAGTGCCGCCTATGCCCGCCGGCACTACGGGCTTTTCTACGATGAGACCGGGAAGTAACGCCTGGGAAACCCGGCAGTACCTGGCCCGGGAGGAGGAAGGCCGCACGGATGAGATCGGCAGACTGGTGTACAAGTGCGGCGTGGAACTGGATCTGGAATCCATTCTTGACCGGAGCGAGGATGAAGAGATTATCTCCTGCGCGAGTACCGCGCTCACAACGCTGCAGCATTATTATGATGTCTGTGAGCGGGTGATCGCGCGGTACGAGTCCCGGGGGAAGTGGGATGAGTTCAAGCTGCGGCACCGGATGCTGAACGGGCTTGCGCTGGAGCTCTCCCATCTGGCTGAGAGGCAGCCGGAGAAGATCTGCGATGCCTTTAAGGCCCAGCAGCTGAACCTGGTGCTCCGCCCGCTGAAGAAACAGATGGAAAAGGACATGGGCGTTCCCCTGAGCCTGGTTTCCGAAGACGGCGAAAACACCTACAGCGATGTTTCCCTGATGCTCCGGATCTACCTGGATGTCAGCGCGGCCTATGTCCGCCGGCACTATAAGGGCAATCCGCCGAAGATGCCCGACCTTCCGGAAAACTTTGCGGCGACCCTGATCCGGGACCAGATCCTCACCTACTGTATGGATCAGCCCCGGAGCATCCGGGAGATCGGCGCGCTCCTGGGATATCGGGACAAGAAGACGATCCGGAAGTATCTGAACCCGCTGCTCCGCGAGGGTCTCCTCGCCCGCACCGTCCCTGACAAGCCCAACAGCCGGAACCAGCGTTACATCACCGCTAGAAATGTGTGACATAGTTCACAGTTTGTTTACAAATAACAACCCGATTCTTATATAATACATATTGTTGACATAATATAATGAAAGCAAAAGGTGTCTGAAAACGGATCTGCAGAGTGATCACTAGTTTGTGTGAAACGACCGGAAAGGATTGTAAAAATGAAAACATACGAAGAACCCATGATTGAGATTATTCCCTTTGAGGCGAATGATGTTATTTGTACATCCTGCGCTTCTGGCGTGTATGTTCCGGGAAATAATGAATTAGAACTTGTTCCTGCTGACTAAAGGATCTGCTCTAAAAGTGGATATTCCGCCCGCTACATTTGAGGAAAATCATAGATCAATGAAAGTTATCCTGTTGCCGGGGGAGACTGCCGATCGAATTTGCGGAAAACAGCGCGTTCTGCCGAATACACAATACCGTGAAACGAAGCACCTGCTGCGTGTACCCTGTGAAGAGGGAATGCTGCTCTTTCATACGCTGACCGGGGAATTGCTGCTGATGGAGCGGGGCGATGATCCGAAAGAAAACAGCAAAGCTCTTATAGAGCGTTGGTTTTTGGTGCCGGATACCTTTGACGAGTGTTCTCAGTCGGATACGGTTTACCGGATCGCGGCAATACTGAATCCGGTTCCGGAAAACAAGACGAAGTTCACGGTGCTGACAACAACGGATTGCAATGCCCGCTGTTTTTACTGTTATGAGCGCGGGATCCCCCGCTTTTCCATGAGTCCGGCTGTTGCGAAAGACGTCGCCCTGTATATCGCCAGGGAATGTGCGGGAGCACCTGTTTCACTCAGCTGGTTTGGCGGAGAGCCCCTGTATAACCTGGAAGCGATTGATTTGATCTGCGCTTGTCTGCGGGAGCATGACGTCGAGTATTCTTCCATTCTCACAAGCAATGGATTCTTTCTGGATGAAGCGACAGCGAAAAAGGCTGCGGCGGATTGGAAAGTCCATAGTGCCCAGATCGCCGTTGACGGAACGGAAAAGGTTTATAATCGTACCAAGGCTTTCCTGGATACTCAGGAAAGCCCGTTTCGGCGTGTGCTGGATAATATTGAGCATGCTTTGGATGCGGGAATCCATATCAGCATTCGCTTGAATATGGATCGGGAAAACGCAGAAGATCTATACAGGCTGATTGATCTGCTCGGCGATCGATATGGCCGGCTACCGAACCTGAGTGCCCATGTCATCGTGTTGAAGGGAATCACCGGAAAAGTTCATGAATTCCGTTCGCCGGATGATGCTCTGGAATGGAAGCGCAGATTGGAACGGAAACTGGACGAATGGGGTTATCTGAAATATGGGTCACTTCCCCGGGGGCTTCAGATCAACCGCTGTATGGCCGATAATCCTGCTTGTGAGGTGATTCTGCCGGACGGACGGATTCAGAGATGTGAGCATTTTGACGAAGCGGAAATCGTCGGAAGTATCTATGAATCAAAACGGGATGAGAGAAAGTGCAGAGAGTGGACCGAGACGGTTCGCTTTCCTGGCTGTGCCAACTGTGCGCTCTATCCGATGTGTGTGCCTTTGCGCCGCTGCCCGTGGAATGCCGCTGGCTGCAGTGCGTCCAGGCAGGCCGATCTCTTCGCCATGTATTCAAGGGTGATAAGGTCCACTTATGAGAGAGAAAAGAGCCGGGAGGATTGATACGGTATGAGATTGAAAGACACCTTCATCCTGGCGGAGCTGAACGGAGACATCGTTGCAGTTCCGCTGAAGGAGAAAGACGGTTTTCATGGGGTAATACGGCTCAACAGTACCGGGGCTACTGTGATTCAGGGATTGCAGGATCACCTGACGGAACAGCAGATTGCCGAAAAGATCGTAGAAGAATACGAGAGCGTGGATTACACACATGCACGGGAAGCGGTTTCCAAAGCGCTGAATCTGCTCCGTGAGAATAACCTTCTTGAGACGGAAGAATAAAGGGAATACGGGGAATCTTTTTGATATCCCCGTTGAACTTTTTTAGGGCTGCATTGGAGAGCGGAATCCGTATGGTGTATGAAAAACTGTATCGCATCGCGGACCACAACATTCTGATTTGCACGAACTGCGATCAGGTCCATCGACTCTGTGAAGGCTATGAGATAAGCGGAGACCCGGACCTGTGTATCTGCGTCGGGAAGGATGAACTGGAACAGGAACGGAAGCATCTTGAATTGTCAACTAAGCGCAAACTGCACCCATCCGATGCATATTTGGAAACACTTGCGGTGTATCGCCAAATTGCTGAAAAAATGCCGATGGATGATACGGTCCTCTTCCATGGTTCTGCGATCGCCGTAGATGGACAGGGGTACATTTTTACGGCGCCGAGCGGAACGGGAAAGAGTACCCATGCACGCTTGTGGAGAAATCTGCTCGGGGACCGTGCAGTGATGGTAAACGATGATAAGCCTCTCCTTCGTGTGACAGAGGATGGGGCAACCGTTCTTGGTACTCCCTGGAACGGGAAACACCGCCTGGGGAATGACATTGCGGTTCCGCTGAGAGCGATTTGTCTTTTGGAACGGGCAAAAGAGAATAATATTTCACGGATCTCCGGGAACGAAGCGGTGATGGTTCTGCTCCGACAGACTTACCGCCCTTCGGATCCGGAGGCTTTGAGAAAAACCCTGGAAATACTGGATCGTATGTCCCGGCTGCTGCGGTTCTATCGCCTGGAGTGCAATATGGAACCGGAAGCGGCAGAAATCTCCTGGAGCACAATGCGCTTTGTATCGGATCATGAAGGATAGCAATAATAAATGCAGCTTATGCCGAAAGAACGGAGACAGGCTGCGGAAAAAGGATGGTTGTGAATGAGAAAAAGGCATTGGTTAATCCTGATCACGGCGATGCTGATTCTGTCGGGCTGCGGATCGGCGCCGAAGGAACCGGAAGCAAGTCCCTCTCCGAGTGTGTTTTACGGGGAAGTACCGCCCGGCGATCCCGTCGGGACTGAGGCGATGTCCACGCCACCGGTCTCGTCGACGTCGGAGAAGAAAACGGAGACGGTACAGCCGCAGGTGGCAGTGGATACGGAAAAAGAAAACCATGTCGTGGCTGCTGAGAAACCCTCTTTGGCGAAGGAACCGGAGGGAGTCCTGATAACGGAGTCCGGAACGGCTGTCGATGTCATGCCGATAGAGCGTGAAGGCAGCGGACTCGGCGCAGTGGAACAAACTGAATCTGCGACCGGAATGACTTCCGGTTTCGATGAGAATGAGCTCCCCTTGATCAAGCTGTCTTGAAAGAATCAAAATAAAACATCGAATAGAAAGTAATAAGATTTGGAGGACGGGAGAATGGTGACCAGAAGACTCAATTGTTTCCTTGGCTTGTGCTTGTGTGTGGCGATGATGCTGACGATGATCATGCCGGAACTTGCGTTCGCGGAAGTGGATGAAGCTGCGCCGGAAGGCTATGTTGAGGAGAGTTCTGACGTGCCTGCGCTCACGGAGGAAGAAATACCGCCTGAAGAGCAGGCAGATACCGTTTCGGAAGACGAACCGGAAGTAGAGGAGCCGGCAGGCGAACCGGAAGTGCAGGAGCCGGAAGAGGAACCGGAAGTACAGAACTCGGAAGACGAGACGGAATTGCTGGAACCGTCAGAGAACCGGGAGGAACAGGTGATTGAGTCGGGGAACTCGGAAGAAGAGTCAACCGGGAACGAAGAAAACACGGTTACGGAAGAGGAAACCACACTAGAGCTTGCCAATACGGAAGCATTAAATGCTGTTGTGGGAGAGACGGAACCCGAACCGGATCCTGATGAGATCCATTATGGTGAAGTGGAATTCGCCGGAATCTGCTCTGAGGAAGAAACCGAGGATCCGGAAACGATCTTGAATGCCTATGCCCAGATGCGCCTGGATTCTCTGAGACCCAGGTCGGGGGGGATGCTTCGGGCCCCGGCGAATCCTACTCGTGATTTTAGCGATGGATTGGTATATGTTTTTAACACATTAAAAGATCGAATTGTCACGATTGCGGCACAGGGCGGATCGACCATCATCAATATATCTTTTCCGGAGGATCAGCGGCCCACTTGGACACCGGCTCAGATTCAGAAATATGACAGCAGCTTCACAGACAATGAGTTTACAGATACAAACTACAGCACGGCACTCGGCATAGGATTTGGACACGACTTCCCAATGAAACCACTGATGCAGGCGTTGCTGAACACCTGTGTTTATGAGCTCTACTGGTTCGACAAAACGTCCGGCATTTCCTGCGGATACAGGTACTTTTGGGATGAACAAAAAGATATAATATGTCTCGTATCAATGACATACTATCTGGCGGTTGCAGACGAATATGCTGACGGTGCAACTCACACTGTCGGGAATAAAACGATGAATGTTGGCGTGATGACCAGCGTGGGAACTATCATCCAGAGTGCTCTTAATGAAATCGAGTCTATTCGTGCTAACGCATCGAATTATTCGACCTGCTATGATAAACTTGTGTATTTCAAAAACAGAATCTGTGAACTGGTGGATTACAATCGTCTTGCAGCAGATAATGATGCAACTCCGTATGGAAATCCGTGGCAGTTGATCTGGGTTTTTGATGGGGACCCGGATACCAAAGTCGTCTGTGAGGGATATGCAAAGGCGTTTGCCTACCTGTGTGATCTGGTTTTCCCGGGAGAAGATCCTGAGATCCGTTGCTACACGGTAAGCGGTGAGCTCAGTGCCGGAACGGGAGCGGGAGGACACATGTGGGATATCGTAAAAATGGACGACGGTCTGAATTACCTCGTCGATGTTACAAACTGCGATAACGGGAGCATTGGTTATCCGGATCTGCTGTTCCTGAAGGGATATTCTCAGAAGTTAACCAATGGCTATCGTTACCGGTGCAACAGTTCAAATGTGTCGTTCACATACAAAACTGAGACAACAAGCTTTTATTCTCCCAGAGAACTTGAAATGTGCCCGTGGTCATATGGCGACCGTATTAAATTAAGCTTGAACGCAGTGGACGAAAACGGGAATGCTGTTTCCCCGAACTTGACCGGATCCGGTGAATATGGATATGGCAAAGAGATCACGGTTTCTGCCGGGGTCTTGACCAATTTCCTTTTTGAAGGCTGGTATGATGCTACGGGTACTTTGATTTCCGCTGATATGGAGAGCCCGGTAAGCTGCTTCACAACACCCGGAGAGTATCAGCTAACGGCAAAATACAAAAATGTTGGTTCAATTGAGTATTACACCAGTCTGACTCTCGAAGATGACATCAGCATCAATTACTACATGAATGTCCTTAGCATACCGGAGGCTGCAAATCTGAATGACTATGTGGCGTCATACACATATGACGGTCAGACGAATCAGCAGCCTTTGACGGAATCGGGCTGGAACAAGATTGTGGTTGCACACAGCGCGGCGAAAAATATGGGGGATTGTGTACATTTTGAATTCCTCTATCAGGATCAGCCGATCTACACCAAGAATTATTCCGTAAGAGATTACTGTGAGTCCCAAATCGAAAGAAGTGAAACAGGAGAAACCTTAAAGAATCTGTGCAGAACAATTCTGGATTACGGAGCCAGTTCACAGCAGTATTTCGGCTATGACCAGGAACATCTGGTTAACCAGAATTACAGCAATGGAAATGTTGAAACGGTACAGATCCCGGAGACGGTTAACAAGTATTCGAAAACAGATTCTCTGAGCAATGTCAAAACAATCTATTTTTCTTTGGTGCTCGAGTCCAAGACGGCGTTGAACGTCTATTTTGAGCCGGTAGAAGGAGCTTCACTGGATGGACTGAGCTTTCAGGTGGATGGAATCGATGTTACGAACGATAACTCCGGCAGAACGGAAGTCGATCAATTGGACCAGGGTTGGGTTCGCCTGACAGTAAAGAACTTTGCCGCGAAGAATCTCAACGATCAGGTATCGATCACAGCTGAGGATGGTACGGAGACGATGTCCCTGACTTACTCGCCCCTGAGTTATGCCTGTTTACAGCAGAGTGCCGGGAAAGGCCTTGGAACGGTCTGCAAGGCGCTGTATCAGTACTACCTTGCAGCAGATCAGTATTTTTAATAAAATGAATTAAATAATGTAACGGGGGCGGTTTTGTCGTCACACTTAGGCGTGATAATAAAACCGCCCTCTTGTCATATATCCACCCCTGCCATATAAAGAACTTGACAACGCTCATTTTATGGAATATAATCTGCAAAAATGAGCAAACAGCCTGGCTCACTGCCACCGATGATGGCAGTATAATTGATTTCAGAAATCATCGCTGTCGTACTGGTCCTGTTTTTTCAGTCGACAACGGCTGATGAGTGAAATGGAGAAAACGAAAAATGACGAGAAACGAGTTCAACCTGCTCTATGCAGTGAAAAAATACGGGATCCGGAGCCATCGTAATTTGAAGGAATTGGCGGATGTCTCTTTGGGATACATCTCCCAGACGCTCCGCGAGTTCACGGAGAAGGGCTGGATCTGTGAAGATGGGATTACGGAGAAGGGACTTGAGGAGCTACTGCCGTATAAAGTGGACAATGCGGTGATCATGGCTGCCGGTATGTCTACTCGCTTTGTACCCATCAGTCTGGAGAAGCCGAAAGGCCTTCTGGTTGTGAAGAATGAGGTCCTGATCGAGCGCCAGATCGAACAGCTTCAGGAAGCCGGGATCAGGGATATTATCCTGGTCCTCGGTTACAAGAAGGAAGCTTTCTTCTACCTTGAGGATAAGTTTAAAGGGATCAGGATTGTCATCAATCCGGAAT
>CAZMXF010000057.1:0-5348 GCA_964570015.1 uncultured Oscillospiraceae bacterium
TTACTCGAACCATGCAACAGCACGGATCGGGGAACCGTCACAATCGCTTATCTTCAGCGGAAAGCAGCTGAACCAGAACAGGTCGTTACCGCATAAGCCAAGATTGCAGAGGTTTTCGATGTTGATAATGTCTCTGGTTTGAAAAAGCTTTTTGTGTCTTGTCAGGTTTCCGTCTGCAATGGGATCCAGCCCGATCACATCAAACCCGATGCCTTTATAGCTGCCTTCCAGAATGTACTCCAGAACGGAATCATCAATACAGGGATAATCCCCGAAGTAGGCCTCAGAGCCCCAGCGGGTATCCCAGCCGAGATAAAACAGAAGAAAATCAGCTGTTTCCGCTTTTGTTCCGTAACGGGACAGATGATCCATGGTGATCGGTTCGCCTTCCTTCAGCGAGGTGCAGTCGATCACCAATGCTTTCCCGATGAATTGCTCCGGCGGAAAGGCATCCAGCGTTGTCCTGTCTCGGAATAAATGTGCCGGCGGGTCCATATGGGTTCCCGTATGGGAGTACATGGAGAGCTTCGTTTCCCGAAATCCGTCTCTGTCATAGGTGTTGGCCGGCTCAAGGATCGGTGTCTCTGTCCCCGGGTAGACGGGCATGCCGCTTTCTATTGTATGGGTTAAATCAATCACTCTCATAGGAAAGCCCTCTCTATCTTGCTTTTTAATGCGAATCGTATCAAATCGGGAGAATCCGGCCCGGGTGTAATGTGTCAGGATACAGGCGACACCTCAACCAGAACAGTACCGGTGGCTTTCTCCAGGCAGGTTGCTTTCAGCATATAAGTCCCGGCTTCTACGGTCCCCGATACTCTGTCCGTGCCCTTGAGATCAGCGGCCAGAGTCGCCTCAGCATTCATGTCAGGAATCTGGTCGATACTCTGCTCTTCAGGTGTACCGACGATTTCCACCCGGACTGAGCCCTTTGTCAGGCTGGAAGTGATTGCGATCTGTTCACCGTCAGCGACTTCCAGTGAACCGACCATGAAGAATGCATCTTTGTCGGCATTCTCTGCCGTGATCGTCATCTTCTTTTCGGTGTTTTCGCTTACTCCGAATTCCGACTTCCCACATGCCGTGAGCACCAGCATCGAAAGCACCAGTGCGATAATCATAGTGAAACTGGTCATTCTTTTCATTGTAGTCTTTCTCCTGTCTGCTTCTTTGTCAAACTGATTTGATCAAATCATCTGTTCCGGCAGCTGCGATCCCGTATCCGCGGACGGGCTGCCGGCGGTTCATTCATCGTTTTAGTCCAGCAGTGCTTTGTCAATGATCTGGAAATTGGCTCTGTGGATATAAAGAGCCATTCCGTCGATCATCAGCTTTGTGAATCTGGGCAGATCCTCCTGAACTTCCCAATAGACTCTGTTCCCGGAGAACGCATAGATCGGAGCACCCATCTGAGATTTGATGATGACAACCATTGGTTTTCCAAACTCATTTTTGATGCTGTTTACCACGCCGCTGATCAAGGTCGAATCCATTATCCCGGATGAGCTGCTGTCAATGTTGTCCAGATAGAATTCATATTCCGGGACAAGCCGTTTATCATAAAAGATACAGGTATCTCCGCACGAGATCAGCTGCTTCCCGTCGATCGTAATCGTGATGACAGAGCTTAATGTCTTCGTCGAATACCACTCGTCGGAAACGGAGGAATACGTCTTCTCTTCTACGATGTTGTTGTCGATATCGATCCTTTTCCCGTGTGATCTCAGGGTGCGGATCCCGGTGTTGTCGAATACATCAATATAATATTCATTTCCGATAATGCTGCCGTGAAGATCATGAATTCCGCTCCTAAGCCTGGCGCAGCCGGCCAGGCATGTGATTAACAACAGAAACAAAACGATTGTGAACGTTCTCTTCAGCTTCCTCATGATTCATACCTCCGCTCTGTATCAATCTATTGCATCCGTCCGGGCAGATTACGAACTGATCACCCTGATTTTATCATATTGCCGGAGCTGACGCAAGCCGTTCCGGATCGGAAGCCTGCCAGATTCTTCATCGCTGGGAAAGTATGGAAAACATACGAAACCGGGGCAGGGCGGAAAAGAAATGCCCTGAGCAGAGAGACTCAGGGCGGAGAATCATCATAATCAGCTGCAGCTGATCTCAGTGATATGTATGTGCGTGAGCGAGCTTCCGGTGAAACCGTGTGGGCACAGCCTCTGGCCGGAGACCGGTGTTCGCTGCGCGGATATGACGCATCTCGCGGAAATAGAGAAGCAGCAAAACCGCATCCGCAAAGACCCAGGCGGAAGGATTGGCGCAGCAGACGCCGGTAAAGCCGATTCGTCCGACCAGCACAAAGGCGACAAGAACACGTGCGATCAGTTCTGAAACCCCTGCCAGCATGGCTTCACCGGAGTAACCCATCCCTTGAAGACCGTTACGGAAAATGAAGATAACCGCGAGCGTGGGATAGAATGCACTCATGATCACAAGATAGCGTTGAGCCTCACGGAGTACGCGGACCTCAGACGCATCCACAAAAAGCAGAGCGACCTTCTGGCCTGCAAAATAGTTGAAAAGAAAGGCAGCAGCACAGTAAAGCATTGACACGACTGTGGTTTTCAATATACCGCGGCGTATGCGTTCAATCTGTCCGGCGCCGAGATTCTGACCGCAGTAGGTTGCCATTGCAATTCCACAGCTTTCAAGCGGCGCGGCTACAATGTTATGGACCCTCGAGGCGGCCGAAACAGCCGCAACGGCCGTGGCTCCGAGGCCGTTTACGGCACTCTGCATGATAATGGAACCGACCGCGGTGATGGCAAACTGTGCGCCCATCGGCACACCGATCCTGAGCATGAGAAGCATGCTTTTCCAGTTCGGACGCAGGTCTGAGCGATGAATATTCATGAAGGGAATCTTTTTAATGATATAAGCCACGCAGGCAAAGCCGGAAACCAGCTGAGACAGAATCGTTGCCCAGGCAGCTCCTTCCACACCTGCATGCAGGTATTTCATGAACAGGATATCAAGAAAAACATTGATCACAACGGCCCCGATCAGGAAATGGAGAGGAGTACGGCTGTCGCCAAGGGCGCGAAGTACGGCGGAGCTGAGATTGTAAAGCATGGTTGCACCGACGCCCATGAAGATGAGGAAAATATAACGGTAGGCATAATCGAAGATCTCTTCAGGTGTGTTCATCAGGCGAAGCAGATCATCTGTCCAGAAGAAGCAGATTCCCTGTATCAGGACAGAAATGCCAAACCCGAGCCAGACCAGCTGTGCGGTACGCTGTTTTACTATATCCATTCTCCCGGCTCCGAAACTCTGTGCGATCGGTATGGACAGGCCGGAACAGACTCCGAGCGCAAAGCCAAGGATCAGGAAATTCAGGGCACCTGTCACACCGACACCGGCAAAGGCATTCAGTCCCAGAATACGGCCGACAAGGATGCTGTCGGCGAGATTATAAAACTGTTGAAACAGGTTCCCGATCAGCAGTGGGAAACAGAAGCGCAGAATACACTTCAAGGGCGAACCTGTTGTCATATCTTTTATCATGAAATAGTCAGCTTTCCAATACCGAAAAATTGAGGCAATGCGTTGTTAAGAGATCGTCTCCGGTATTTTGAGCCTATATTTTAGTCTTCTGAAAGCAAAAAACAAGAGCAAATCCGACCAAAGATTTGTGCAGATCAGACAATTTCAGAAGGGAAAAATTGTGTAAAATGACAATAAAACGGCGGCATAATCTGTTATGAGACCATCGATCCGACTCAAATCGGTCCGCATCCGAGGTCTCGAAAAAGCGATACGGGAGCTGGGCGTAAGCTGCGCCCGGAACAATTCCAAATGAAGCTTTGGATCAACGGAATCATAAAAAAGGAGATATCTTTATACAGAATTAATAGCAGAATGAGAATATTTACCCTGTATTAAGAAGAAAACTGACATAATATAAACATACAGGACAAACATGCACTGCCGCAGGCATCCGACGGCAGAAATGTCAAGCGGGCTTCTTTCAGTATCAATTTCAGAACATGCAGTCGACAGCTCTGTCAGGAAAGGGGGAACCAGGATATGCGAATCGTGATTGCGGGTGCAGGAAAAATGGGGATGGCCGCAGCCAGACAACTCTGCAGGGAAGGGCATGATCTGACCTTGATCGATCAACGGCAGGATCGTGTGGACAATGCCGTAAACAGCCTGGATGTGATTGGCTGCTGCGGCAGCTGTGCTGCACCGGAAACCCTGGTGGAGGCGGAGACAAATCTTGCAGATCTGTTTATTGCGGCTACCGGTGTGGATGAGGCGAATCTGATCGGATGCCAGCTTGCAAGAAAGATGGGGGCAAGGCACGCGGTCCTGCTGCTGCGGAATCCGGCTTATATCCGAAACGCAGAGCTGCTAAAAGAGACGATGCAGCTGTCCTTCTCCATTCATCCGGATTTCGTGACGGCTGAGGAGATTTCCCGTGTCCTTCAGTTCCCGGCGGCAATCCGGGTGGAATCCTTCCCGGAATGCGAGATGGAGATCGTTACCTTCCGGATTGAAGAAAACAGCAGGCTTACCGAAGTACCTCTTCGCAAACTGGGCACCATGTTCGGACAGAAGGTACTGGTCTGCTGTGTGGAACGCGACGGCACGGTACAAATCCCCGGCGGCGATTATATCCTGAGAAAAGGTGACCGAATCTCGGTGACCGGGCTGCCCGGCGCGCTGCGGCGCTTTTTCATCTCCGTCGGTTCGTATAAAAAACCGGTCAAAAACGTCATTCTTCTGGGCGGCAGCAGAAGCGCTGTCCATCTCACCAGATTGCTGGAAAGTACCGGCGTGGAGGTTACCATCATTGAGAACGATCCCGAGCGCTGTCAGATACTGGCGGAGATGCTGAAGAATACCGCGATTCACTGCGCAGACGGTACGAACACTGCTGTTTTGCAGGAAAACGGGATCGCGCATGCAGACGGTTTTGTTTCTCTGACCGGCTTTGATGAGGACAATATGATCCTCGGCCTTTATGCAAGTAAGGTCGGCGTCGGGAAAGTGATTTCCAAAGTAAACAATACCAAGTTTGTAGAACTGCTCCGCGATATTTTCCCGGACACTACCCTGTCTCCCCAGGAACTGGTGGCAGAGCGTATTTCCGGCTACGTACGTGGTCTGGAACACGCTTCGGAAAAAAGCACCATCGAGGCGCTTTACTATCTGGGCGATCCGCGGGTAACAGCGACGGAATTTGTCGTCGGATCAAAAGCAGCCTGCACGGGCAAGGCACTGAAGGATCTTCCCCTGATCAGTGGTGTTCTCCTGGCGGCGGTGATTCGTGCCGGCAAAAGCTATCTCCCGGATGGCCAGACCGTCCTCCTTCCCGA
>CAZMXF010000057.1:5448-11592 GCA_964570015.1 uncultured Oscillospiraceae bacterium
CTTCCCTTTGTCTTTTCCGGCGATATTCCGAACTATCTGGATGCCCTTTTTGAAACGGTCTCCGGTTTTACGACCACGGGAGCCAGCATCCTGAGCAACCCTGAGCGGCTCAGCCGAGGCTGCATGTTCTGGAGACTCTTTTCCCATTGGATCGGGGGAATGGGTGTTCTTGTGTTCATCGCTGCAATTCTGCCTGTCTCGGGAGATCATTATATCCACATCATGCGGGCGGAGGTACCCGGGCCAACAGTGAGCAAGCTTGTGCCACGTGTGAGAAAGACCGCACGTATTCTGTATATGATCTACCTTGTCCTCACACTGCTGGAATGCGTCCTTCTTCTGCTTGGACGAATGAGCTTCTATGAGGCTTTGCTCCATTCCTTCGCGACCGCTGGGACCGGAGGCTTTTCCACCAGGGCAGAGAGCGTCGGGGCATTTCAGAGCCCCTACCTGGAAATGGTGATCGCCGTATTCATGCTGTTGTTCGGCTGTAACTTCAACCTGTTTTATCTGGTGCTGCTGCGACAGGGCATGACGGCTGTCTGCAGCGAGGAGCTTCGCGCTTACCTCGGTATCATCATCACGGCAGTAGTATGTATCGCCGTGAACATTTCCGGAATCTGCGGCGGATGGCTTCCCGCGCTGCGCTATTCCTTCTTTCAGGTTATGACAATCCTGAGCACTACGGGCTTCTCCACCTGTAATTTTGACGTCTGGCCGGAGTTTTCCCGCTGGATCCTGGTGCTGCTGATGTTTATTGGCGGATGTGCCGGTTCGACCGGAGGCGGCATCAAGGTTTCCCGGATTGTCATCATGATGAAAGCCTATGTCAATGAACTGAAGGGCATGATCCACCCGACGCGGGTGAAACGGATCTGGTTCGAGTCACGACCGGTCAGAGAAGAGACCGTGCGGAGCATCCAGGTGTTTTTCTTCGTTTATCTGCTGGCTGCCGGTCTCGGGGTTCTGGTCCTGAGCTTGGACGGAAAGGACCTTACGACCAATCTGACCGCTTCGATTGCCTGTATTTCCAACGTGGGACCGGGCCTCTCTGCCGTCGGGCCGGTTGAGAACTATTCCTTTTTCTCCGCAGCCTCCAAGCTGATCCTTTGTTTTGAGATGCTTTTGGGAAGGCTGGAGATTTTCCCCATGTTATTCCTGCTGACACCGAGTGTTTGGAAAAAACGCTGATTTCCGCTTTGACCATATAAAAATAACCGGAACAGGAAACTGGCATAGTGTGCCGATTTCCTGTTCCGATTTTTATGCCGTTGAAGACAGATGCAACAGGGCTTTTGAGAATACAGGTGCCGATTCTGCCGGTCACTTTTCCGTCTTCATTAAAAGACGATCCGACACCGCGTGCCCCGCTGACGGAGCGGCGATAATCTCATCCAGTGTCCGCGGCGTGTAGGCCATTGCCGGGAGCATTGCCCCCACGTTATACATGCGGCACACATCGTCACGCACGTACAGCCGTTGGAGCAGCCGTTTGGCGTTTTCTGTTACGTTCCACTCGTATGAAGAGTGCACATGCCCGTAGAGGTGGTACCAGCCGAAGTAATGATCCCGGAAGGCCAGAATCGGATAGTGACATAATACGACGTGCCGATCCCGGTCCAGGATCTCCCGGTACTCTGCTACATCCTCCAGCTGCGCCCGAACGCTTTCAGACCGAACAGCCGAGGTGTCGTCGTGGTTCCCAAGAATCAGTGCCTTCCGTCCGTTCAGCCGGGAGAGCAGCTCGTTCCAGCGCTCCCCATCCCGGAAGCAGAAGTCTCCGAGGATCCATGTCAGGTCCTCCGGATCGGTTACGACCCGGTTCCAGTTCGCAATCAGCGCCTCGTTCATCTCCTCCACACTGTCAAAGGGTCGGTTGTCGTAGGCAATGATGCTGTCATGGTCAAAGTGCATATCCGCGAGATACCGGATGGTCATGGCTTCTTATGCTCCTCTTTGCATCTGATTTCACGTTTCTCCGTTTTTTTACAGCCCGGCTTCCAGCAGCCGTCTGGTGTATTCTTCCCTTGGATGGTCATAGACCTCTTCTACCGTGCCCTGTTCTACGATGCGCCCATGCTTCATGACCAGCACCCGGTCACAGAGCTGGTACACTACATTCAGGTCATGGGAGATAAACAGATAGCTCAGGTCAAGATCATCACGCAGCTGCCGGAGCAGCTTCAGAATCTGCGCCTGGATGGTTACATCCAGCGCGCTCACCGGCTCATCCGCAATCAGAAAGCGCGGGCGCTGAATCAGGGCTACCGCGATACAGACGCGCTGCCGTTGCCCGCCGGAGAGTTCGTCGGGCTTTGCGCTCCAGAACTCTCTTGGAAGCTCAACACGCTCCAGCATCTCATGCACACGGCGTTTCCGCTCCGCAGCGTCATACTTGCCGAAGATCCGCAGCGGCTCCTCAACGGCCCATTCCACAGAGTATGCCGGATTCAACGAACTGTACGGATCCTGAAAGATGATCTGCGGCCGTTTGGTATAATGGACAATTTCTCCCTGTTCCGGCTCCAGCAGGCCGAGAATCATCCGGGTCAGAGTGGTTTTTCCTGTTCCGCTTTCGCCGACCAGCCCGAGAATCTCACCGTGGCGGACCACAAAATCCACATCGTGTAGTACCTCCTGGTACTGGTCTTTGCCGGAAAGGAACCCACCGTCCCGGTATCCGCCGGAAACATGCCGCACCTCCAGCACCAACTGGTTTTGGCTTTCCTTCATCCCGGCCGCGCTGCCCGCTTCTGCTGCATTTCCGCCGACTGATTTTGTGGGATTCGCACTACTTTCGGCTTTTCTCATACCGTCTTCCATGATGATTGAAACCTTTCTCCCAAGGGTATTCTCATGTCACATATTATACAGGATTACCTGGTAAAGTGCAATATACACGAGACGGGATAAGGGACGAGCCGGGAACAGGCATACATTTTAAGACCATCTTAAGTGGACTTCTTATATGGCCTCTGATAAAATGTAACCGGAATGAATCCAGTGGTTTTCAACATGGAATGATCCATTCACACTACAGGAGGTGCTTTTTTATGCGCAGAGTATTGTCCGTTCTTGTTTGTGTTCTCCTTCTCATGGGTGTTTCCGCTGTAGCGTTTGCCGATTCTGAGATTACAGTCAACGGAAGCGGAGAAGTCCTGGTTCCCGCGGATGCGGCGATTGTGTCCCTGGGAGTAAGTGCGGTAGAACACGAAGTGCTCGCAGCACAGGCGAAAGCAAATGAAGCCATTGCCTCGATCCGTGCGGCACTGATTTCCGGTGGAATCAGCGAAACAGATATCAATACAGATTATATCAACATCTATGCAATGTACGACTATTCCGGCGGCAGAGAAGAATTGACGGCCTACAATGCCAACTCGACGCTCGCGATTCGGGTGAATGACATTGAAAAGGTCGGAGAAGTGATTGATACCGCTTTTGGAGCCGGTGCAAACACCCTGAATGGCATCAGTTTTTCAGCGACAGATACTTCGAAAGCCAGGGAAAAAGCTATGAGAGCGGCGGTTGATGATGCCAGAGCGAAAGTGGAAATACTGGCAGATGCAGCAGGACTCCGCATCTTTGGAATCGAGGATATCAGGGAACAGGGAACCTACAGCTCAGACAGAGGAGCAGGAAACTTCTTCAAGAGTGAGCAAACCATGGGAAGCTCAGCAGATACGGTTGTCCAGGCCGCAAAACTGAGCGTCAGTTCCAGTATCACCGTAACCTTTAAAGTAAACTGAACATGTTATCTCAACCCCCGGCGATCTGGTTAACAGTTCGCCGGGGGTTTTTGATCGGAGCTTTCTGCTGATCTCACGTAAGATTAAGGTCAATCCGGTGTTTTACTTATCGCCGAGCATCGAATAGTCGATAATAATTTTCTTGCAGGCCGGACAGCGATCAGCGGAGACACTTGAATCAAAACCTCTGGCAAGCTGTACGTCTCCATCACGTGCCAGCTTCAGGAAAGCGTACTCTTTGACAGAAAACAAAAGAGTAGATCCGTTGGATTGTATTGTTCCGGCTTCCATTTCTTCACCACAATAGGGACATTTCACAACAGACACCTCCGTACCGAATTGTGTCAGGTCAGTTACTCAGACCTCGTATCAAAGCGTAAATCCCGCAGCACGCAATCAAGCTTCCAGTTCAAACAGGCGGTAGATTTTTCCGTAGAGTCTGCCGGTAAACATCAGTTTGAAGAATACCTTTTCAGCAGGACCCAGTTCGTCGATGAGATATACAGGTGTAAAACTGTGTTCTTTTACGAATCTGATCCGAAGTCCGCTGATTACACTGCCGATATCGTCTATGCCGTAGAGCCTGGTGACGCCGACATCATTCACCGGGTTCTTATATTTCGATACTCTGGCGCCAAACCCGGTATAAACGTCCATCAGAAGGTGAAGGCTGCGATACTTTTGCTCAAGTGCCTGCAGAAAACCGTGCAGCTGGCCAAGCGTAAGGTACATGCTGAGCCCTTCAAGAACAACGATCGCCGTATCAGAACCCGGAAGCGCCATGATTTGTTCAGGATCGGATGCATTAAGAGCCAGCATATGATAATGACTCTTTTCGGGATAATACTTTTTTCGGACCTCAATTACATCCGGAAGATCGCAGTCCAGCCATTCCGCATAGGGAGAACTGACTCTCATACACCTGCTGTCCAGTCCGCATCCGATGTGAAGCACCAGTGAATCCTCGTTTTGCAGAAGCATTTCATCTGTCCAGTCATCGAACACCCGCGCCCGCATCGCCATGTTATAAGCCAGCCATTTAGACCTGGATTTGCCCCTGAGCGGAAATCCTTCTTTCGCCCAGATTGTTTCTGCGGCAGGATCATGGAGAATTATGTTCTGTTTACTGACTTTTGACTTCCCGTAAAGAGGAATAAACAAGGTTTTGTTCACTTCATTCATGGTTTTGTATCCCTCCGGGAATCCCAATTTGTCGAGCTGATTCTACCATACCGCTTGTAATGGCGCAAGCCGTCTGCTTACATGCGTACCCGACAAGGGAGGCAACTGTCTTATGACCGCTGTCTCCCTTGTTTTTTGTTGCCGAAAAAAACAAAGGACTATGTGACAGAAATGTGACAGGGAATATGATATCCTGTCACCAGTTTGAACGACAAAGGAGATAAAAAATATGGGTATCATCTTAGCATTAGTTTCATTCCTGCTCAGCTTACTGGTATATGTCCGAATGGTCAGACGGGAAATCCCGGAACCGCTTGGGAAAAAACAGGCAATTATTCCTATGGCAGTGGGATTGGCTGCACCGATTCTTGCCACTATGCTGGTTATTCTTTTCGGCCTCATCATCAAGGTTACCATCAACAAGCCCCTTTCCGGTCTTTCCGATTCCCTGATCTACAAATCTCTGGTCACCAGCTTCATCGGCGCCGGATTCACCGAAGAGTTTGTTAAATTCCTTCTGCTCCTTCTTCTTGTAAAAATCCTCAAGCCGAAGAATGTGTATGAATATGTCCTTTTTTGCGTAGGAATCGCGGTCGGGTTTACTCTGCTGGAGGAGGTTACCTATGGAGGCAACGGCGGCGCAATCACTTCACTGGTTCGTATACCGGCTTTCGGTATGCACCTGGTGTTTGCTCTTCTCATGGGTTCGCATTTTGCCATTGCCAGGTATAATAAGCAGAATGGGCTTGGCGGTATCGGAATGCACAGGTTCCTTGGACTGTTTCTCCCCATGCTGTTTCACACCATTTTCGATGCATCGACGGTTGACAATACAGCTCTCATGGTAGAAGATGAAGCAACGAATGCGACTGGGTTTGTGATTTTGATCGGAGTTGTGCTCGTGTCGGTGATTCTGCAGTTTGTGATGTTTGTATGGTTTAAGAAAAAAACAGAGGAATACTGCGGCATGCAGTTGAATTAACAGCTGTGGAACATAATACAGGCTGCATCACTTGTTCGGTGATGCAGCCTGTAACGCTATTTACCTATGTGCCTTCTGGTGCAGTCTCATTCGTCCGGAGAACGTGATTCCTCTCCGGAATCGCCTCGATCAGATGCCGCGTGTATGGATGCTGCGGGTTTGTGTATACCTGCTCGGTGCTGCCGGTTTCCACCAGTACACCCCTCTGCATGACTGCAACGCGGGCACAGA
>CAZMXF010000058.1:0-11528 GCA_964570015.1 uncultured Oscillospiraceae bacterium
AGCTCAGCTTCGACGAAATGCTGGAAGAGACCCTGAAGACCATATATAATGGCGAAAAGGTAAGCGGAACCGTCGTGTCGATCACCGGGACGGAAGTCAGTGTTGATCTGGGAGCAAAGTATTCCGGGTTCATTCCGACGACGGAATTCACGGAAGCCGGGATGAAGGTTGAAGATGCCGTTAAGGTTGGCGATACAATCGAGGCGATCGTAGTCCGTGTGAACGATGTCGAAGGAACGGCTATGCTGTCCAAGCGTCGTTTGGATGCCGCGAAGGCGTGGAACGATGTGGAAGAAGCTGTCGAGAGTAATGCGATTCTCGAAGGCACCGTGACAGAGGAGAACAAGGGCGGCGTTGTTGTGAATGTCTCCGGTGTTCGTGTGTTCGTTCCGGCTAGCCAGACCGATCTGCCCCGCGAAGCCGAACTGGCCCAGCTCCTCCGTAAGACTGTGCGTCTTCGCATTACGGAAGTCAACCGCGCGAGAAAGCGCGTTGTCGGCTCTATCCGCCGTGTTGCTCAGGCAGAGCGCCGCGAGCGTGTTGAGAAACTCTGGAATGAAATGGAAGTCGGCAAGAAGTATCATGGCGTTGTCAAGTCTCTGACCAGCTATGGCGCATTTGTCGACATCGGCGGCGTGGATGGCATGGTTCATGTTTCCGAACTCAGTTGGGGACGCATTCATCAGCCCTCTGAGGTCGTTTCTGTCGGTGATGAAATCGACGTCTATGTCATCAATTTTGACCGTGAGAAGAGAAAGATCTCCCTTGGCTACAAAGATCCGGATGCCAATCCATGGACCATGTTTACCAACCGTTATTCCGTCGGTGATACCGCTGAGGTGAAGATCGTAAAGCTCATGAGCTTCGGTGCATTTGCCGAAGTCCTGCCCGGCGTGGACGGTCTGATCCATATCAGTCAGATTGCGGATCACCGCATAGAGAAGCCTGAGGATGTCCTTCGGGTCGGCGATGTCGTGGATGCAAAGATTACCGCGATTGACGAAGAGAAGCACAAGATATCCCTCTCCATCCGTGCGCTGCTTAACGAGGCCAAGGCAGTTGTCGAAGAAGATGCAGTCGAGGCTCCCGCTGATGAAGACGACGGAGAAGACACCCTCGTTTATGAAGTCTCCGCAGACGGTGAAGCGACCGGTGACGCGGCTGCTTTCAATGTCGAAGAGTAATTTCCCCGCAATTCAGTTTATACAGACGAAAAGAGCAACCCTCGGGATATCCCGAGGGTTGCTCTTTTCGTCAGAACTATCAATTCTGACTGAGACTACTGAGACAATAAGTATACCAGTTTAATAAACAACTCCTCAGATAGCAGGATAAAACATGCTCAGTGAGTATCTTACTCGCCAACCGTGACGGATCCGTCGGGAACGACCTGCGTGGCTGCTGCCGTGTCAGCAGGAACGGCCTGGTTCTGCGTCGATGCAGAATCCGGGCTTCCAGCATCTGGAACAGTCTCGCCGGCAGCAACGGTAGCGGGATCGGCTGCATCACCCGTCGTAGCATTCAGAGCCTGGCGCGCGGCTTCTTCAGCCTTTTTCGCTTCATACGCTGCTGCCTGAGGATCTTCACTGGTAAGAAACTGAGAGAAAATATAACCCTTTTCATTCTGTACGGCAACATGCGTCCATTCACCAGTTACACCGAGGACCTGTACCTGCTGTCCATTCTGCATGCTGTCGATGATCGCACCTTCCAGAGAGGGTGATTTACGGAAACGTACTTCCGTTCCTTTTACATAGGCGTATACTACTCTGCTGCTGTCGCCATTGTCATGACCGGTGACATCCGATTCCTTTTCTTCGGGGACCTCAGAAACGTAAAACAGGATCAGATCATTTGCATTTTCCGATAATGTCAGATATTGGTCCGTATCAATTGTGATCGTTCGCTTGCTGTTGGGACGCATTGTGATTTTGACCGGGCCCTCCTCTTCTTCATCAACATCTGCGGGACCGACAGCAGCTGAACTGCTGAGCTCTGCGGCAACCACCTCGGCATTGGCGTCAGACATGGCTGAATCAGGGGAAGGATCGGAGGAAGATTCCGGTGAAGGTTCAGAAGACGGAGAGGAGGGAGGAGAGACCTTTGCAGTAGCTTTTTTGTCTGTAGCAATTGTGAGTTCAACCGGTATGGAGTTGTTGTTCAGAACGTCGTATACGCCATATGGGACCCGGAATTCAACGACAGGTTCCTCGTTACTGCGGGCACTGGTCCGAGTCCCGTATTTGCCGGTTTCGTCCCAGGAGAGCACCAGATAATTAATCACTGGAGTGTTGCGGTCAACTTCAGTGTTTTCCTTTTGCGGCAGATGAATTACGACAAACAAAACAAGCAGAAAAGCGACTCCGACAACGACCCATGGACTGACAGACCAGACATTTTTTGCCCAGCGTTTCAGCGTTTTACTGCTGATCCTGCGTTTTTTAGGGGCGGAAGCCGACACTGCGGTATCAGTTTCAGGCTCCGGTTCATCAGGAAGCGAAACTCCGAGTTCAGCACGGCATCTGCGGAGAAGTGCATGTTCAAAATAAGCGGTGCGTAACAGACCGGTATTGCTCCGTTCCGGGATCTCCAGTTGTCGGGCGAGATCCTGAATGCTGTCGGAGGAAACCTCGGGAAACATCGTCTTGACAAGTAATCCGATGGGAACAAAACGGATTTCTCCCTGATGGTCGAAGCGTTCAAGCAGGGCACGGAGAAACTGCAGCGAGAGTGGCTCGGCAACGACAACCTGATCGGTCAGAATACGCGACATGCTTTCTGCGACCTGCTTCGCCTGATAATACCCTGATTCTACAGCAGTACCGGAATCAGACTCTGATGCAATTCGAACCACAGCCTCCTGAATGACCAGATCGTCTTCAACCTGAAGCATGGAGACGGAAGAGATGGCATTGACTGCAGGATTCGGTCCGGTGGTGCGGACGTCCAGAACATAATAATCCGAAAGGGAAGCAATAGCAGATGCCTTGGTTATTTGCTTGTATGTGATCATGAATACCTCCGGCCGGAAATAACAGAAGAGATCAGAATGAGATGCCCAAAAGATGAATCAGCATTCCGAAAACAACTGCCAATAGGTAGAGAAGAAGAGTGATATGCAGGTTTTCTTTTTGATCGGGATTAACCCGGAACAGAATCAGCAGACCGACACCGGCTCCATCCAGAAGACCTGCGATCAGATGGCTTGCAGGCAGTACGCCGTGCAGATACATCTGGGTCAGCAGAACAGAGGCGCCGCAGTTTGGAATCAGTCCGATCAGGGCAGAGAGAAACATGCCGCTGACCGGGCGGGATGAAATAACTGCAGTGAGGCGCTCTTCACCCAGAAAGAGAAAAGCAAGATTCAAAACAACCGTGATCGCAAAGACAAAAAGAATAATATGAAGCGTGTGCTTCAGTGCGGAGCTGATGATGCTCCCGTTTTCGCAATGACAGTGTTCTTTTTCGCACAGACGCTCGATGAGAAAGTCTTCGCCATCCTCAGGCTGACCGGTTTTTCTGCTGCTGCGAATATGACAGAAGCCGTCAATCACAAATCCGCAAACAATACCGATAATCAGCTTAACCAGGAGCAGTTTCATCATTTTAGTAACCGGAACCGATTCGGAAATCATGATTGGGAGCATTTCATCCGAAGTGGAGAGAAAAATGGCAATCAGCGTTCCAAGAGAAATCGCACGACCCGCATAGAGATTCGACGCGGCAGCTGAAAACCCGCATTGTGGGACAGCACCCAGAAGGCTGCCCCAGAAAGGACCCATCCAGCCCGCCCTTTTGACCAGATCCCGGACTCTGTCTTCAGTATGACTTTCCAGGTATTCCATAATAAGATAGGTAACGAATAAGAATGGAAGAATTTTAAGCGAATCTAAAACTGCGTCAAGTAAAGCGTCAAGCATGAAATACCCCTCAGGATAAAAAAGATATTGTATTATACGTCAGGTGTAGGGGCTTTTCAAGTAACAGTTTGTAAATCAATGAAATTCTCTATTGAATTTTACCAGCGGATGTGATATAGTAACTAAGCTTAAGACAGATGCGGATGTAGTTTATCGGTAGAACTCCGGCTTCCCAAGCCGATAAGGTGGGTTCGACTCCCATCATCCGCTCCAGATGAAATCCCGTCAGACATATTCGCCTGACGGGATTTCATTTGATTCAGAACAGGTCAGATCCTGAAAAACCAGGTGATCTGAAAGTTATGCACAGGATTGATCAGCCCTTTTTGATAGGAAGCCACCAGGTGAAACCAAAAGCAAGACACTGGATCAGCCCTTCGGGAACGGAAAGATCGTGATCGGCAGCTGTTTTACGGCCGATCAGGACGTATTCCGTTGCGTGCATCAGAAAGAGAATAAGAAGCGGCAGCGGCTTTTTCTTCGCAGCGAGTGCTCCAAAAAAAGTGTAAAGAGCCACACAGATGGGTTTTCCGAATTTCTTGGTTAATATCAGAAACATGGAATAGATCCTCCATAATAGAATAAAACTGGGTAGTTTCGGCAAAGCCCGAGTCCGGGTCAGTATACAGTCCTGATGCTGTCCGGATTAACCCCGTACTCTTCCGCGAACTGTTTTTTATCATCGGAATCTCTGATGATCATCACTTCGTACAGTTTCCCGGTTTCCCGGTTTCTCATACAGGCGGTCATTTCCCCCGTGCAGATGCTGCTACGAATAACCGGTTCATACTGGTCCGGTGAAAAAGGAGATTCTTTATGCATCGTTTTCTGCTTCTTGAATAGATTCATTGTGGTAGCACCTCCTCCAAATAACAGGATGGAATCAAGTTCGGCCCCAGTGTATCACAAGATGGGATATCCGTCCAGTAACCATTTTTCTTCCGGTGTGGGATGCCGTACGGAGCAGAGGAGGCCGTGTTCCCTCGGTTGAAGAATCATGCCGCTTATGTTATAATCATATGCGTTTTTAACAGATCAGTCAAGTATTACAGGAGTGATGAAATGCTGATTCGACATGCAACAGAGGAAGATTTTCCGCGGATGATGGAAATTTATGCGTATGCGAGACAGTTTATGGCTGACCATGGGAATCCAAACCAGTGGGGACCGACCAACTGGCCTCCAGAAGCACTGATTCATCAGGATATCGCAAATCACTGCAGTTATATTTGTGAGGAAGACAACCGAGTGATCGGCATGTTCTTCTATACCAGCGGGAAAGACATCGAGCCGACTTATCGGGTGATTGAAGACGGCGCCTGGAGAGACGATGAAGCCTATGGCGTCGTCCATCGGATTGCCGGGGACGGTTCCAGAAAGGGAATCGGTGCTTTCTGCATAAACTGGGCATATGAACAGTGCGGTCATCTTCGCATGGATACCCATTCGGACAACGTTGTCATGCAGAAGCTTCTGACCAAACTCGGATTTGAAAAGCGTGGGATCATTCATGTGCTGGAGGATGATTATCCTCGCTATGCCTATGAAAAGTAAAGAAAGCAATTTGTTTGACAAATAAAATCATGATTTCTGCCATGCGAAACCATGACATCGGCTGAATGATTGCGGTGCGCCGGAGAGGAGAGGCTTGCTAAATGAAAACAGAGAGATCGTATCCACAGCTCATCGTTTCCAAAAAAGGGAGCAGAAGTGTACAGGCGGGACATCCCTGGATCTACGACGAAGAGATTCTCACGCCGCATGACCGGTTGGATAACGGCTGTCTTGTGGATGCCGTTACCGAAAACGGCCGGTATCTCGGCACCGGACTTCTGAGCCTGAAGAGCAGGATCCGTGTCCGCATTCTCTCCGGCAATGCAAACGATCGCTTTGATGAAGCTTTCTGGAGACGACGGATTCAATATGCCTGGAACTACAGGAAGATCGTTATGAGAGAGGATGTGAGCTGCTGCCGGCTGATCTTCGGCGAAGCAGACGGCTTCCCCGGGCTGACGGTGGACCGGTTTTCCGATCTGCTGTCGGTTCAGTGCCTTTCCTACGGCATGGAGCAGAGCAAGGACCTGATCTATCCGCTGCTGATCGAAACTTTGGCTAATGACAGGCAGATCATCCGCGGTGTCTATGAGAGAAATGATAACGTGCTGCGGGAACGGGAAGGCCTTGTACAAATGAAAGGCTGGTTCTGCTGCCCGGGACTGGAGAATCCAGGACGACCGGAAACAGAGATCACGGAAAACGGAATCCGGTATCTTGTGGATGTGGAAAACGGGCAGAAAACGGGGTTCTTTTTGGACCAAAAGTATAACCGACTCGCTGTGGGCAGAATTTCCAATGGACTTCGCGTGCTTGACTGCTTTACACATACAGGATCTTTTGCCCTGAATGCAGCAGCTGGAGGTGCGAGACATGTCACTGCGGTGGATATTTCCGAGAACGCAGTCAGTCTGGCAAAAGAAAACGCCGTGCGAAACGGACTGCAGGATAGAATTGATTTTCTGGCTGCGGATGTTTTTGACCTTCTGCCGAAGCTGGCTTCCACTGGGCAGAAGCCCTATGATCTGATCATCCTGGATCCGCCGGCTTTCACCAAATCTCGTAAAACCGCTGCGAATGCGGAGCGCGGATATCATGAAATCAACTACCGAGCCATGAAGCTTTTGCCGAGAGGCGGTTATCTTGCTACTGCCAGCTGCAGCCATTTTATGCCGGCACCTCAGTTCGAAACAATGCTGCGCAGTGCTGCTTCTGACGCAGGTGTCAGTCTGCGGCAGATCGAAGTGCGGCAGCAGGCAGCAGATCACCCGATTCTGTGGAATGTCCCGGAAACGGATTATCTGAAGTTTTATCTGTTTCAGGTTGTCTGAGGCAATTCGTTCATGATTCTTCCATTGATTTGATGGGAGATTTCCTGTATGATACGGTATCAGAGGAGTTGACGACCGATTGTGAGACGGAATGCCAGATCGCTTTTTCTCCTTCTTCTTGTGATGTTTTCCTTCCTGCAGGGGACAAGCGGCGTATGGGCCGAGGCGGCATTGTCTGTGATCCGCACGGAAGAAATCGAAGCGCTGTTCGATTCTTACCTGAAAGAGAACGATTTCGATCCCGAACTGATCTCCATTGCCTATGAATATACGGCAACAGGGGAGAGATGGTATCAACGGGAGGATCAGTGGTACTATTCCGCCAGCCTCTATAAAGTCCCACTGATGATGCTGCTGACGGAGAGAGAGTATCAGGGTGAGCTGACGAAAGATACCGTTATAAACGGCATGACACTGGAAGCGATCGAGGAAGAGGTTCTTGTCAATTCCAATAATCCCATAGCGTATTCCACACTGCTTTATATCGCACAGCCGGATGTCTGCAGAAGAATGTTCTGCAGGTATTCCGATCTCCCCGAGGAATACTATACCTGGGACTTCTATGGGGGCAGCTACTTCACAGCCCGCTTTATGACGGATGTTATGTCTACGCTCTATCAAAACGAAGAGCAGTTTCCGCGGATGACAGATTGCATGAAACGGGCGCAGCCGGAGCACTACTTCCGCCTGAAGCTGGGGAATCAGTGGAAGATAGCCCAGAAATACGGAACCTATCAGGATGAGGACGGAACAGACTGGAACCATACCAGTGGAATCATTTATACCCCCCATCCGTTTATTCTGACGGTGATGACCCGATATGGCGGGATCTCCGAGACGATCATCTCCGATCTGGCGGTTTTGTTCTGCGAATATACACTTCAGGCCGACAGCAGGCTCCTTATTCAAAAAGAGAATCCGACAGGAGTAATTCCTCCTGGAGACCCGCCTGACCCGGTGTCAGTACAGAATATTTCAGATGAAACCAATTTATATCGCACTCCTGATGTGACGGAAGTGGAGAACTCGAATGAAGAAAACGCATCGTGTTCCACAGAGGACCTCGATTTATATGATCCGGTTGACCCGGAGGGGGTGCGAGAACTTCCCGGACGGGAAAGCGAGACCGGCAGACCCGTGCTTATAGCTGCAGCGTTGGGACTCGAAGTCATCCTTGCGGGATTGGCCCTTTGGCTGCGACATCAGAAACGTGATGGGTGGGGTCAGCGTCGAAGACGATAATATATACTTAAAATGTGAGGAGCTTGTCTTGAATTATAAGAAAAGCCTGAAAAAAAACATATGCCTGCTTCTGGCCCTGTGCTTCTGTCTGGTTTGCACCGGCTGTGGGTCAGGCGGAACCGGATATGGGGTCAAGGCGGTGATGACGCTGGTGGACCAGGAGTATTCAATTGCATTTCGCAATGATGACCCAACCGCCTATTATGTGATCGGAGCAATCCAGGCTTTGGATGAAGAAGGGAAGCTCAGTGAACTCTGCATTAAATGGTTTGGCCAGCGTATCATTTCATTCCCGAGGACCAATATCCGGTTGGATGAGCTCCCGCCGACCGATTATCGGGACTTCATCATCGGGCTCGACATCAACTCTTTTCCGTTGGCTTACTCTGCCAACGGGGAATACTGGGGGTTTGATGTGGAATTTGCCGTTGCAGTAGCGGAAAAGCTCGGGTGGCATATCAAAATGCAGCCCATCGAAAAAGAGAACGTATACATCGAGCTGTCCTCCGGTAATATAGACTGCGCCTGGGGCGGACTGGCTCTGGATCCGGATGAAATCGAGCGACGGGTGTATTCCCGATACGGCCCCTACGTGGAAAACGATATCGTTGTCGCGGTTCGGTCCAACAGTTACACCATGAACAAGATGATGCTGACCGGGAAAAAGATGGTGATGCCATCCACCCCGGAAGCCATGGCAGCCCTGAATACGGATCAGAAGCTCATCAAGCGTCTCGGCCAGATCACCCGTCTGGCGGGGGGCACGACGGAGTGCTTCGCACAGCTTTATGCAGGAAAATGTGATGCAGTACTCACAGACAGCACCGCGCTGTATTATTTTAACAGCCATTAACAGAAACCCGCTCCACGAACTGAATTGAGATCGGTTCGGGGAGCGGGTTTCTGTCAATCGGAGAAAAAGAGAGTTTTCACATCGGCTGAAAAAAGTCTGATCAGAGTTCGCCGGGTATTACTTGAAGAGAATCAGAGCAATCGCTTCTAAGGTTTCTTTTCCGGTATTTTTCAGAGAGTGACCCTCTCCGTCGTCAACGAATGTAACGTCTCCGGGACCGACTGTGACGATCGTTCCATTATCGTTATATTCGCCTTGGCCCTTCAGAATGTAGTAGGTCTCTCCGTCTCCGTGATGAATGTGCCAGCCGACTTCACAGCCAGGGTCCAGATAGAGGTGATTGAAGACACGGCCTTTATCATACATCTCGGCATTGCTTTCGAGAATCAGGCGCATCCTGGCTATGCCTGCACCGTCAAACATTTTCTTTTCCGTATACTTTGCTTCCTTGTTACAGCGTACCATTTGAATCCCTCACAATCATTAATATAGTATGAAACAAACATATTATAATGGGAAAACGGGAAAAGATCAACGAAAAAACGCATTTTCCCACAAATTAGGATTTTCTAACGCCATTTACGATTTTATTTTACAATTTATTTTCAATTTTTGAAAAAAAAAGCTTTTCAAAACGGACTTTTTCATATATATTATGAGCAATCTCAAAGAATGATCAAATTTGATCGTTCTTAGTGGCCAGCATATCTAGGATGGAGCTGATCTACCGTGGCAATTGAAATCGGCAGTATACAGGAGGGGAAGGTAACAGGTATCATGAATTTCGGCGCTTTTGTCTCGCTTCCGGGCGGAAAAAGCGGTCTGGTTCATATTTCTGAGATTTCCAACACATTTGTAAAAGATGTTCATGATCATCTTCGCGTCGGACAGATGGTAAAGGTTAAAGTCCTTGAAATCAACGAACAGGGAAAAATCAATCTATCGATCAAGCGAGCGCAGGCAGAAGAAAAAAAAGAACCGGATCATGAAGCTGCACCGCCGCAGCCTGTTCCCAGTAAGCCTTTCATGCCGGAAGTGGGAGTGGTTGCGCCTCCGTCCGGTGATCTGAGTTTTGAGGAAAAGCTGAAGAAATTCATGCAGGCTTCCGATAGCAAGAACGCGGACAAAAGGCGAAATACCGAACGCAAGCAGCACGCCAGGCGAAAGTGAACTAAGAACTCGATGCAAGCTGCCTATTATATACTGTAAAAGAGGCATCCTCCCACATGACCATATCATGAAGGGAGGATGCCTCTTTGGATTAAAATATCGAATCAGCCAGGAATGAAGTCGCAGCTGCTGAGAGGATTCCAGTCGGAGTCATATCGGTGGTAAACAAAATGACCGTTGTTCAGAGCAGCCATATAGAAACCCGTATCGAGATCGGCAACAAAACTCGTATCGCCAAGCTCACACGGAAGATCAATATTGTATTCTTGATCCGGGCCAAAGCTGAGCCGAAGCAGGGCGGAATCTCTGGTGAGGATTACTCTGGAAGACATGGAAAGAGCCTGGAAGCTTTGATCGATCGTATACGGGAGCAAATCGGGAGAACCGGAATAGAGTTCCCAGTAGCCGCAGTAGGGCAAATAGAGATTCAACAGTCCCTGCCAACGGTCACGGTCGGAGAATTCTCCGTCAAAGGAATACAGCCAGGATTGAGCCCCGTCAAGATCTCCTGTGCTGCAAAGCATGAAGAAGTCGCGGGTGTAGTCGGTGGCCTCAGCAATCTGCTGGGGATAGGAAGCACTGTCAGCATATTCACCGAGAGAGAGAAACATCTCCGTCAGAGCGTCCTTCAAAAGCATCAGATTGGCGCCGGGAGTATCCTCCAGACGGATGTCAGACTTGTCTTTGCCGCATGCGTCTCTCAGTTCGTCAATAAAACTGCTGCCGAGACGAAGCGCTTCTTCGGTGGAAAGCGAAAAGATGCTGGTCCCGTCCGGATCGGTGGAGATACAGGCAAAGATGCGGCTGACGTCATAATGAGTAAGAAACTGGTACAGAGCGACAGCCTTGCGATACAAACACTCGGAAACCATCTTCTGACTGTCGGAAAAGTCACCCAGACTCTCAAAAACGGAAAGTGCTTCACTATATGCACTGGAGTCGAGCAGGGAAACGGCATGGTCATAGGTCTCCTGATGCTGACGGCGAAGTTCTTCTTCAGCCTGTTCGCGCAGCATACGCGCTTCCCGCTCAACTCCTTCCCGGCATTCCTCCGCACGGGAAGCACTGTCTTTATAATCGCCGAGAGCTTCGAAGGCTCCTCCGGCTGAGCGATAAAGAAGCATGGAGACGGTTGTGTCTTCTTTTAGGTCCGCTGCGGAATAACCGGCGGTTTCCAGCATGGAACTGTCACCGGATTCTGCAGCGGCCATCAGTCCGTCGGCTTTAATATATGGAATCTCACTGTTCAGAATTGTTTCGCTGTCCCGATACATCGGAATATCTGCCAGCAGGTCCTGGGCTGCGGCCAGATCACCTTCATGCAGGGCATTCATGGCGCTGCGATAATGATGTTCACGATAGATTGCCCCGGGAGCGGCTGCAATCAGAAGAATCAGCAACAGAATTGCCGGGATAATAAAAATGAGGTACTTTTTCTGCAGAAGCTTTTTCATCAGA
>CAZMXF010000059.1:0-4782 GCA_964570015.1 uncultured Oscillospiraceae bacterium
CGCAGCATTATAACGAAGCGCTGCTCTACACGATCTCTCTCTGTAAAAACCGCACGGTGGCGGAAGACATCGTGTCAACCGCTTTCTTCAAGGCGCTGACCATGTCCGATGACAGCGTCAGGAACTTCAAGCCCTGGCTGCTGACCGTATGCCGGAATGAGTATTTCAGCCTGTGCAGGAAAGAGAGCCGCGTTACCTGGGAAGAAATCCCGGAAGAGCTGGAGGACAACCGCGAAGAGCTGATTGAAAGCATTATACGAAAAGAAGAATACCGGTCCCTTTACCGCGCCATCGCGTTACTGCCCGATGCGCAGAAGGAAGCGGTTACTCTTTTTTACTTTTCGGGGCTCTCTGTCCAGAGCATTTCGGAGATCACCGGAAAAAGCGAAACCAACACCAAAGTGCTGTTATGCAGAGCGAGGGATAAATTAAGAAAGATTCTGGAGGAAGAACAATGACTTTTGAAGATGCCTATCAAAAGCTCCGGGAAGGCACAGCAACCGACGAAGAAGCCGCCTTTGTCGCGAGAGAACTCGAAAATGTAAGAAGGATCAGCGCTATTCTGGACAATCCGTCTCTTTCCGATCCGGGAATCGAAAAGGCCGAGGTAGAAACGGTACAGAGAGCTCGCCGGGCCTTTAACCGCAAAACACTGCTTCGAACCGTTGTGATCGTTGTATGCAGTCTGTTGGCCATTGCTGCGATTGTATGCGCCGTTCTTTTCATTCCATCCAATCTTTCCGCCTCCGAAAAGCAGAAGATCTCCAAAGCGGAAGCAATCGATATCGCCTACGCGGGACTTGTGGAACAGGTTGGCGAAGAGGCCGCAGAGCAGTACTATGTCGATTATGCGCACCGCCATCTGCGTTATACGGGAAACATTTTTCAGGCAGTATATGTCTATCGAATCCAATTTGAGGATTCCTATGACAACGAATACACCATGGAAGTCAACGCAAGCTCCGGCTATACGGTGATTCGCGACATGGATATCCGGCATCACTGAGCAGGCAGAAATTATTTTTCTTTTCCATGTAACCTTTTCTGAGTTCATGCGTCAACTCTATGAAAGCAAAAAACAGAAAAGGAGAAAAGGAAAATGAAGAATACGATCTGTTCTGCCGCCGAGGCACGCCGTATCGCCATGGAATATGCCGGACTCACCTATGAAGACAGCCGCTGCCTGCGCAACAGTTTTGAAGACGGCCTTTACGAGCTTGTGATTCTGACGCCGTTTCAGAAATACGAAATCTATGTGGACGCTCAGACAGACGAGGTGATCGGCTTCAATACAGAGCCACGCCTGATCATGGATGAGGAATTGTTTGAGCCCGCAAGAGAAGCGGTACGCTATCTCGCTGCCTGACTGCTGCGCGGTTCAAGGATTTCGCAGGACGCTATGCCCGCAGAATAACCTGTCACGAGTTCATTATTTTTTAAAAGGAAAAACAGACAATGAAAAAACTACTAACTGTGATACTCGTAATCATCCTCCTTGGCGCAGCGATCGGTGGTTTCCTGATCTACCGTCACACTTCCACAACGATCGGCAGAGATGCGGCGATTGAAGCTGCTTTGGCGGACGCCGGTCTGACACGCTCAGGCGCTTATGACATTGACGTAGACTATGAGCACGGTTATTACGAGGTCTCCTTCGAATCCGCCGCAGGAGAGTTTGAATATCGGATCGACGCCAGGACCGGAGCGGTTCTCTCCGTAAGAGCAGACTGAACACCAAAGCCCATATCATCACATCATATCTCTGAGAAAACACTTATCAAAAGAGATCCCCTGGCTGCCCGCATACGGGTTCCCAGGGGATCTCTTTGCTTTATGGGGCATTTTTATGTATTCCTGCCGTTTGATCTGCGGGCCGCTTTCCGCTGCCCTTTTGTAACTGTCTCTTGCGCGCTTCCTGTCTTTCTGTTAAAATAGGCAGCAACAAACAAAAATAAGGGAAGTGATATCTTATGAAAATCTCATCTAAAATGGAACGCTGCGGGCTCTCCCCCATGCGCAAGTTCAACCCCTATGCACAGAAGACCAAGGAACGCGGTATCAAAATCTACCATCTGAATATCGGCCAGCCGGACGTCGAGACGCCCGCCCCCTTCTACCAGGCTCTGAAGGACTTTGACGAAAAGGTCGTTTCCTATGCACCTTCGGGCGGTCTGCCGGTCTATGTTGATGCGGTGCGTGATTATTACAAGCGCATCGGTGTGGAGCTGGAGCGCGGGGATATTTTGCCCACCACCGGAGGCAGTGAAGCCCTGCAGATGACCTTTGCCACGATCCTGGACGATGGGGACGAGGTCGTCATCCCCGAGCCCTTCTACCCCAACTACCACACCTCGGTCACGCTGGCCGGAGCGAAGATCCATCCGATCCCGACCTCGGTCGAAGAGGGCTACTTCTACGCCGACCGTGCCCGCGTCGAGGCCTGCATCAATGAGCATACCCGCGCCCTTTTTGTCACCAACCCCGGCAACCCCACCGGCTCCATCCTCACTCCTGAGGAATTGAAACTCATGCTGGACATTGCGAAGGAGCACGACCTCTTCATCATCTGCGATGAGGTTTACCGTGAGTTTGTCTACGCCGGCGAGCCGCTGCTCAGCGGACTGCAGTTCCCCGGCTATGAGGACAACGTCATCGTCATCGACTCCGTCTCCAAGCGCTTCTCAGCCTGCGGTGCCCGCGTCGGTGCGGTCATTTCCAAGAACAAGACCTTTATGGGTCAGGTCATGAAGTGGTGCCAGTGCCGTCTGGCCACCCCCACTGTCGACCAGATCGCTTCCGCCGCGCTTTACGGTCTCGACCCCAGCTATTTTGACGTTGTTCGCGACGAATACCGGCTGCGCCGTGACACCATGGTTCGCAAGCTCCAGGAGATTCCCGGTGTGGTCTGCCGCATGCCAAAGGGTGCTTTCTATGTCATGTGTGCGCTGCCCGTGGACGACGCGGACAAGTTCCAGCTCTGGCTGCTGAACGAATTTGACGACAACGGTGAGACCATACTCTTCGCCTGCGGCGAGCCCTTCTATGCCACTCCCGGTCGCGGCAAAAACGAGGTCCGTCTGGCCTACACCATCAATGCGCCGGACATTGCCCGCGCCATCGACATTCTGAAAATCGCAATCGAAAAATATAACGCAAAAGAATAATAAAGAATAATAAAGGAAGAACAGGTTAAAATCTGGGTGATTAAGTGAGCATATCCGAAGTCTTTTCTCTGTTGACCGGCGTGGCCATGTTCCTTTTCGGCATGGGCCTCATGGGCGACGGATTAAAGAAAGTATCCGGCAGCAGGCTGGAGCCGATCCTTTACCGTCTTTCCAGCACAACACTCCGCGGTGTTTTGCTGGGCACCGGTGTCACGGCGGTGATTCAATCCTCGTGTGCTACCGCAGTCATGACGGTCGGTTTTGTGAACGCAGGCATGATGAAGGTGCGCCAGGGGATCGGTGTGATTCTCGGCGCGATTCTCGGCACCAGCATCACCGGCTGGGTAATCTGTCTGAGCTATATTGAAGGCGCCGGAGGCGTGGCGGAGCTGGTTTCCACCGCCACACTGACCGGACTGGTTGCCGTCGCAGGGATTACTCTTCGCATGTTTGGGAAAAAGAAGATTTCCCGTTATATCGGAGATATTCTCATGGGCTTTGCCGTGCTGATGATCGGCATGAGCGTCATGTCCTCTTCCGTGGGCGGCCTCAGAGAGTCGGCATGGTTCATCAGTGCGCTGACGAAAATGTCAAACCCCATCATCGGCATTCTGGTCGGTGCGCTCTTCACCGCTTTGCTCCAGTCCGCTTCCGCGGCGGTAGGTATTGTACAGGCGCTGAGTTTTACAGGCGCCATGAACTTTGAAGCGTCCCTTCCCCTGCTGATGGGTATCGCCTTCGGCGCTTCGGCACCGGTCCTCTTTTCCGCCATCGGTGCGAATGTGGAGGGGAGACGCGCGGCGCTGGTTTATCCCGTTGCCACGGGCTTCGGCGTACTGGTGTGCGCCTGCCTCTTTTATATCGCCAACAGTGTTTTTCACTTCCCGTTCATGGATCGGGTGATGAATCCCTTTTCCCTCGCCGCGGTCAACTCCGTTCTCCGCTTTGTGATGGTCCTGCTCCTGCTGCCCTTTACCAATGTGATTCTGGCCATTGTATCCGTCCTGGTTCCGGATCGTCCGGAAGGGAGCAGTGCCCCCGTCATCCAGCTGGAAGAGCGCTTCCTCGCCTATCCCGCACTTGCCATCGAGCAGTCCAAACTGACGATCAACGATATGTCACAGGTCTCCGAGAAATCGCTTCTTGCCGCCCTGTCCCTCATCTTTGACTACAGTGAAGAGGGTTTTGAGCAGGTGAAGAAGCTGGAGGATGACGGCGATATTTACGAGGACTCGCTCGGCACCTATCTCATCCGGGTCACCGGACGTGAAATGACGGTTCAGGAGAACGAAGAAGTCAGCAAGTATCTCCACACGCTTTCCGACTTTGAGCGAATCTCGGACCATGCCCTGAACCTGGCCGAGAGCGCAAAAGAGTTGCATGAAAAGGGCCTTTCCTTTTCTCCCTATGCACAGAGGGAGCTGGATGTGCTCTTTGCCGCAGTCAGGCAGATCGTCAGCATGACGATGACAGCCTTCTGTGAGGAAGACCTGCCGTTGGCTGCCCGTGTTGAGCCGCTGGAAGAAGTCGTGGATGAGCTTTGCGACCAGATGAAGCTCAACCACGTGGATCGGCTTCAGCAGGGCATCTGCACGATCAAGCAGGGCTTTGTGTTCAA
>CAZMXF010000059.1:4882-11376 GCA_964570015.1 uncultured Oscillospiraceae bacterium
CCGGAATTTATGTGCAGGCCGGGTAACAGAATCCCTGCCTCGCAGCAGAACACTCCCGATATTGAGGGATATTACTATACCGCCAACGACGGGAGCCAGATGGCCTTCTGGACCTGTCTGGCAGACAGAGTATCCAAAGAGCATCAGCATGATTATGACGAATACATGCTGTGTGTGGAAGGTGAGTACATTGTTACGATCGACGGGAAAGAATATGTGCTCCATGCCGGGGATGAATTATTCATCCCCAGGGGTTCGCTGCAGGGAGGCAGAGTAAAGGCCGGAACACGATCGATCCATGCCTTTGGCGGGAAGAGAGTCACAGGCTAAACGAAAAAAAGAGTTACTGTAAAACGCTCAGATGTGTTTTTCAAGACATCTGAGCGTTTTTTGCTTTATGGAACGATGTGTGTCCCGCCGTCTGTCCAGCTGAGAACCCGCTGTTTCATGCCTTCCACATCCAGCACCCCCAGCGCGAAGCCCTTTCGGATCAGCTCCTCCGGTACATATTCGTCATACTTCTCGAAAACCGGGACCTCCTGCGGATACACCAGCTCCAGCGAGTCAAAGTCCGTTTTTGCCTCTTCCGATGTAATCCGATAGAATTCCTCTTCCCCGACCTTCATGGTGAACTGGATGTAGTAAGGTCTGGACGGATTCATCCCTCTCAGGCTGAGCTGTTCTCCGCAGCGAACCTTCAGGAAGCGCTCCAGTGCCAGGAAAGCGTAGCTCCCCAGCCAGGGAAACAGTGCCCACATGTTCCCTCCCAGATGCACCAGAGGCCGGTCTGCCATCCCGGACAGGCGGAAAAACTCCCTCGCATCCTGCAGCCGGCACACCGCACGGCGCATGAGATAGGGATAAACGTTCTCTTCGTTCAGAACCCGGTACATGCGCTCGAGGATTCGAGTATGGATGTCCCCCGCTACATCCCCGAAATATGCAGGGATGTTTCCTTTGACCAGCGCGCAGTAAACCACGTGTTTCTGATGGTCCACCTCCTCCACAACCCAGACTCTTCCTGCGATGGCAATCTTGTCTCCCACGGGAGGCGGCTTCACGATAGTGCCCAGCTCCTCGGATCCGGTGCGCACGGAGTATTCCACATTCTCCTGAAAGACGGCGTAGAACTTGTAGTTGTTTACGATCCGCTCACCTGTGAGACCCACGATCAGTCCGCCGTTTTCCGTCCGGCTGATGTGGTCGATCTCCAGCAGATGCTGAAGCAGCATCCGGTAGTCTTCCTGGGAGATCCGGTGAAAGCAGGAGAGCGGCAGCACCCGCGAAGCCAGTTCCCCGGGCGTCATCTCTCCGCAGGAGGCCAGGGTGCTCATGGTCTGGTGATAGAGCAGGCTGTAGGGGAGGCGCTCCGTCCTCGGCGGTTCGACAAAGCGTTCTTCGATATAAAGCTGCACCAGTGCGATGCCCTGGATCAGGTACCAGGGAATCACATCCGGCAGCATCGCTCTCGGTTCCGGATGCTCCTCCCGCATGACGAACCACATCTCCGATGGGTTCCCCCGGCGGCCGGTTCTGCCCATGCGCTGCAGAAAACCGGAGACTGTGAACGGTGCGTCGATCTGAAACGCCCGTTCCAGCCGCCCGATGTCGATGCCGAGCTCCAGCGTCGCGGTGGCGCAGACCGACAGGAGTGAGTCGTCATCCTTCATTTCCTCTTCGGCACTTTCCCGGTAGGAGGCAGAGAGGTTCCCGTGGTGAATCAGAAAGCGTTCCGGCTCGTGGTTTGCTTCACAGTACTGGCGCAGGCTCTGGCAGACCGCTTCACACTCTTCCCGGGAATTGGTGAAGATCAGGCACTTTTTTCCGCGTGTATGCTCAAAGATATATCCGATGCCGGGATCCGCAGCCTTCGGTGCGGTGTCGGTCGGCTCCTCCGTCGCCGGTGACGGGGCGATAAGCTGTTTTCCTTCGTCCGCCTGCGGCGCTGTGTTGAAGAAGTGCTCCATACTGAGCCGCCAGACTTCTTTCCCCGCCTCAAAGCGTGGGATCACGGTGCCGCGGCCGCTGCCCGCTGCGAGAAATTTCCCTGCCGCTTCCGGGTTGCCGATGGTTGCGGACAGGCCGATCCGCCGCGGTCGGCAGCCCGCCAGTCTGCAAAGCCGCTCGATCAGGCAGAAGGTCTGCATGCCACGGTCTCCGCGCAGCAGAGAATGAATCTCATCGATGACGATGAAGCGCAGATCTCCGAACAGTGACGGAATCTCCATGTGGCGGTTGATCATCAGCGATTCCAGTGACTCCGGCGTGATCTGCAGGATCCCGGCGGGCTTCTTCATCAGCTTCCGCTTCTGTGACTGCGGGACATCCCCGTGCCAGCGGGTAACCGGAATTCCCTCCTCCTCGCACAGCTCGTTCAGCCTGCCGAACTGGTCGTTGATGAGTGCTTTCAATGGTGCGATGTAAAGCACACCGACGCTGGAGGAAGGATTTTCGTCCAGCAGGGTCAGGATCGGGAAAAAAGCCGCCTCTGTCTTGCCCGAAGCGGTGGAGGCTGTCAGGAGCACGTTGTCTTCCGTCCCGAAGATGGCCTCTCCTGCCGCATTCTGCACGCCCCTCAGTGTCTGCCAGCCGGATCGATAGATATAGTCTTTGATAAACGGGGCATATCTGCCATATACGTTCATATCTGAAACTCCGCGTAGTTGCTGTCGGTCTCATCCGAAACCGCTTCCGAGGCGGCGTAGCTGAATTCATCCGATTCCAGCAGCTCCGCCATGCTGAGGCCGGGATTCTGGTACATCAGGTCCAACAGTTCGATATAGTCCCGGATTACCTCGCGGGGTGTGATGTTCTGATCCGCGCCGATCCGCCCGAATTCCAGTTTTATAAACCCCGCCAGCTCTTCCGTCCCGATGCTCCGTAAATACCCGTAGAGATCCGCGTGCATGTCCGAGAGCTTTTCACAGAGCACCAGCATCTCCTCCGGTGTCAGCGGCTCCAGCCGGATCACCGGGGCAAGCAGGTCCCTCGCACCGGGTCTGGAGAACTTTCCTTCCGCCAGGCGGGACCGTAGCGCCTCATAGCTGTAGACGCCGCGCCGCCGATCTTCGATCGCCTGGGGTGTCGCCCCCATGATGATCCCGAGATACCGCGCTTTCCCCTGCAGGGTGTCATTGTACATCGTCAGCATCTTCTCATAGTTATACTGCCTTGTGACCGTATTCGGGATTTTGTATAGGTTGACCAGCTCGTCGATCATGATCATCATTCCAGCATATCCCGCAAGACGGAAGAACACTGCAAACAGCTTCAGATACTCATACCAGTCGTCGTCCGTGATAAGGATGCTGACACCGAGCTCGTCCCTGGCCTCCCGTTTCAGGGCATATTCCCCCCGAAACCAACGCACCACCTTCATGCGCAGCTCGTCTTCTCCCTCCACATAGGCGTGATAATAAAGGGAGAGCAGCTTTGCAAACTCAAAGCCGTGTACCAGCTCGCTGACTGCGGAGGTCACGGCATAGATCTTCTGATCCACCGCCCGGGTCAGCATGGGGTCGCCGGGTGTCAGTCCGGTCTCCCGGACGGCCTCGGCCTGCACGCTGCTGATCCAGCGGTCGAGAATGAGCGTCAGCGCACCGCCTTCCGGCTTGGTTTTGGTAGAGAGATTCCCGATCAGCTCACGATAGGTAGCCAGCCCCTGACCTCTTGTCCCCTGGAGCCTCCGTTCCGGTGACAGGTCCGCATCGGCAACGATGAAGCCCCGGTCCATCACGTAATTGCGAATTGTCTGGATCAGAAAACTCTTTCCGGAGCCGTATCTCCCTACGATAAACCGGAAGGACGCCCCGCCCTCCGAGATGATGTCCACATCGTGCAGCAGGGCCTCGATCTCATTCTTCCGCCCGACGGTGATATACGGCAGACCGATCCTCGGTACCACGCCGCCTTTTAATGAATTCAGCACCGTCTGCGAAATCCGTTTCGGTACCTTTCTTTTTTCCTCGCTCATCAAGCACTTCCTCCAAGTATCGCTGCAACGTCTTCTCTGTAATCCTCGATCAGGCTGATCTCATTGCCGTCATATTCCAGGATGTTGTCTCCGATCTCATCGTAGAAGGCCTCGTTGATTGTATTCACGACCAGTGCCGGCATCAGATGCGCAGATCTGATCTGCCCTTCTGCCGTTTCTCCCCGCAGCAGGATCTGCAGGATCGTGAGGTGCGCTTCATCCAGCCCGTCAAATGCTGTCTGTCCTTCCACTTCTTCCTCCGCAGGCGCCGGTTTCATAACCGCAGTCTCTGAAGAGGGCCGTATGGAGACATTATTTTCTGTCGGGAGCACCGGATCGCAGCTAACTCGGGACTCTTCCTTCTCTTCTTCAGTCAGTAGGCTGTCTCTGGTGATACTCGCCGCAAGGCGGATCTGCTCCAGGCTTGATAGATCGATGGTGATCTTCGGTTTCAACGCCTCCAGCGCAGCCTTCCGGTCCGCCTCCAGGACCGCTTCCACATAGGGTCTGGCCCAGGCCTCGGTGGGCTTCTCCTGCAGATTTCGCCCGGTTTTCAAATATCTTCGGATGGCTCTGTCCGCCTCATGAAGGAGTTCTTCCAGTCGTTTCCGGTCAAAAAACAGCTCCTCATACCGTTCTTCGGTCCATCTCCCGCTGCGGCAGTGAAAGCTCCGGCTCTCATCGAGAATATAATCGGTATCCGGGTGTCTGCCATCTTCCGTGTAAAGCGCATTGGAAAGCGGGTACCAGTGAAATTCCTTTTTTCCCCCGAAGCACGCCTCGAAAAGGTTCTTTCCCTTTTCCGTCCATTTCTGCAGTGCGAAGCGCCAGACTTCCGCAAACAGGTGTTTCCCTCTGCCCTCTTCATCGGCGGCTGCGGGCGACTGGGCCAGCCGGTTTCCTCCGCACACACAAAGGGCGGAAAACACTTCTTCATCCGACACGTCCTCCGGTTTCCGGAGCCGTGCCAGTGCCGTATCCTTCTCCAACATGGCCGGATCTGCAAAGGTACGAGCTGTTTCCGCCGGCAGGTCATGGAGCACAGCGTATTCCAGCATCCATCGCCGCAGGTTTTTCCGCATGGAGGGATCTCCGATGCCGCTGTCGAGAAAGCCCGTCTCAAAGGCCCGCATTTTCTCCAGGCTGTTCTCCGGCGAACTGCAACCGATCCCGCAAAGCAATTCGTACAGGTAGAGGTATGCCAGCGAGGCTGCGATCGGGCTGTACTCCCCCTTCCGAACGCCGGTACGCCAGGTGAAATACCCCCGCAGCTGCCGGACATCGAAATCGTGATAGGTCGGGAAGTACTTCCTGACATCCCCGGTCCAGGGAGCGTCGTCCTCGTAGTCCTCCATGAACCGACCCTGGCGGACGAAGTTCCGGCACTTATGCAGATAGGAGCCGTCTCCGTGCTCATACAGCTTCATCATCTCGCGGATGCGCTCCGGCACCTTCGGTCTCTGAAGCTCCGGCCTTTCTCCGACAAATGGCAGGGCGGTTTCCCCGTATACCGTCTCTCCGTATCCTAATCCCCCGTTCTGCTCATCCGGTACAGGGATCGGGTCCAAGACGATGGTATAGCTCTGCCGCTCCGGCATATTCAGTTTTGCCGCAGCCATCGCCGCCTCTTTCCACCGATTCAACTTGTCTCTCCAGTTCCCGGCTCTCCTGTTTTCTGTTTCCCCGCTCCCGTTTCGGGACCCAATATACCACAGTTACCGTTTCTTTCCAAGCAGATCGTTTTCAGGGCAGGTCCAAGTGACCTGCCCTGTGTATCTTCCGTGTGTTCTTATTATTTCCGCATCTTTTTCGCGTAAGCGAACATCCAGATCACAATTACGACCAGTGCAATCACAACCACGATTCCGAGAACCAGGTTGAAAAGGCTCCCGACCAGCCCAGCCGTACCCTGGATAAGCTTCACCAGCAGTGTGACCAGTGATACCACCACCACAATGAGAACCACAATCCTTGAAATCTGTTTGGTGGACATGCGTTTTCTCCTTTCCGCTCAGGCCGTCTCAGGCCCCAGTCTCCCCAATACTTCCGTAAACCAATCCGGCAGCTCTGTCGTAAGATGCACATGCTCACCGGTGCGCGGATGAATGAACTTCAATTCCCGCGCATGAAGGCACTGCCCTTCCAGTCCTTTTTCCGGGCAGGGAGCACCGTAGACCCCGTCTCCGAGGAGCGGATGCCCGATGCTGGCCATGTGAACCCGAATCTGATGAGTCCGCCCTGTCTCCAGCCGGCAGCGCACCCGGGTATACCCGTTGTACCGGGCCAGAACCTCCCAATGCGTCACTGCCGGGCGGCTGTGCGCTGTCGTCACGGCCATGCGTTTGCGGTCCGTCGGATGCCGCCCGATGGGCCGGTCGACGACCCCGCTTTCCTCCCGCAGTCTGCCGCGTACCACCGCCTCGTATACCCGTGAGAGACTCCGGTCCGCCAACTGCGCGGACAGAACCTGATGGGCAAAGTCGTTTTTTGCCACAATCAGCAGCCCGGAGGTATCCTTATC
>CAZMXF010000060.1:0-11177 GCA_964570015.1 uncultured Oscillospiraceae bacterium
TGGTGACGGAGGGAAAGAGCGGACAGCACTATGTGTTTGTCATCCCGGTGACGGGGGAGCTCGACCTGAAGAAGGCGGCCCGTGTCTCCGGGGAGAAGGCCATCGTCATGATCAAGCAGAAGGAACTTCTCCCGCTGACCGGATACATTCACGGCGGCTGTTCCCCCATCGGCATGAAGAAGCCGTTTCCGTCCTTTCTGGATGAGACAGCCGAACTGTTCGACACCGTCTGCGTCAGCGCCGGAAAAGTCGGGGCTCAGGTGGAACTGAGCCCGCAGGACCTGATCCGGGCAGCGGAGCTCACCACGGCAGACCTGGTCACGGACGACTGAAGAGCCTTAACACAGAAGAAAGGAAACCCCGGCCGAAAGGCCGGGGATCAAGACGATATGACGCTGGAAGAAGCAAAGAGACAGATCCCGCCGGGACGGTACCGGCACTTCAAGGGGAATGAATATGAGGTGCTCGACATCGCGCAGCACTCCGAGACGGAGGAGCCGATGGTGGTGTATCGGGCGCTCTACGGCCGGCACGGACTCTGGGTACGTCCTGCGGCGATGTGGCTGGAGACGGTGGAGCGGGACGGATATATCTTCCGCCGATTTACCCGTGTCCGCCCCGCGGGCCGCTATGTGGCCTTCGACGTGGAGACGCCGAACAGCCGGAACGACCGCATGAGCGCCATCGGCGTCACGGTGATCGAGGATGGGGAAATCGCCGAGGAGTTCTACACCCTTGTCAACCCGGAGACGCGCTTCGACCCCTTCAACATCCAGCTCACCGGGATCACCCCGGCGGCCGTCGAGACGGAGCCGACTTTTCCCGAAATCTGGGAAAAGCTGGAGCCGGTGTTCTCCAACGCTGTCCTCGTGGCACACAACGCCACCTTCGACCTGGGCGTCCTGGCCAAATGCCTCCACGCCTATGGCATCCCCTGGCAGACGAGAGTGAAGTATGCCTGCACGGTGCGCATGAGCCGGCAGATGCACCCGGAAACGGAGAATCACCGGCTCAACACCATGTGCGACTGCCTGGGCATCGAGCTGGATCACCACCACGCCGGCAGTGACAGCCACGCATGCGGTGAGATCCTGCGACGGTATCTGGACGAAGGGATCGAGATCGACCGCTTCATCCGAACCTACGACCTGCAGTCCGGCCGGACGCTGCGTTAGCCTGCGTCTTTTGCGATATCCACCAGGGTATAGCTGCGACTGCCGAAGCCGATCTCATCCGCGTGCTCCAGCGTATGGAGGCCTTCAAGCTCGTCAATGCGGTGCAGGAGTTTCTCGTTCCCGTCCGCTTCCCATACGAGGTCCAGGCAGGCCTGATCCAGCGCGACCGGATCGGTGGAGGCCAGAATGCCGATGTCGTGGATGTCCGGTTCCTCGGGATAGCCGTCGCAGTCGCAGTCAATGGAAATCCGGTTCATGACGTTGATGAAGACCACCTGATCGCCCAGGTAGTCGCAGACGCCCTTGGCGGCCTCCGCCATGGATTCCAGGAACTCGAGATGCAGCTCGTCATGCCAGTGCGTGTCGCTGGTGCCGCCGGAGTGGATGCGCACTTTCCCCATTGCGGAAGCCAGACCGATGGAGGCGTTCTTGATCGCGCCGCCGTAACCGGCCATGGCATGGCCCTTGAAATGGGACAGAACGATATAGGAGCCGTAGTCCTTGAAGTGCTCGCCCACGAGATCACCGGTCAGGCGCGTGCCGCCGGTGACAGGAATCTCCATGCTGCCGTACTCATCCATGATCTGAAAATCCGCGATCTCGGTATAGCCGTGGTCCTCCGCAACCTGATAGTGCTCGGCGGTTGCCGCGCGGAAGCCTGCGTAGGCTGTGTTGCATTCGACAATCGTTCCGTCGACCAGATGCACCAGGTCGGCGATCAGCTCAGGCCGGAGATAGTTGCTGTAGGGCGGCTCACCGGTGGAGAGCTTTACCGCAACGGGACCGGTGGGGTTCCAGTTCAGCGCCTCATAGACCGCGACAAGTCCCTCCGGAGAGATGTCGTCCGTAAAATAGACGACGGGATTCTCGGCTTCGTCTGCGTATGCCGTTGCACCGGCGAACACGCCAAAGACAAGGCACAGAGCGATCAGCAGGGAAAGAGATTTTTTCACGTATGTATCCTCCTGTTTTGTAAATACGTTCTATAGAATCAGGTTGACCGCGATGCCGGTCAACAGGGCAAACACCATAACAAAGGCCAGATAGAGCAGGAAGCGCTTCAGGCCAAGAACGATCTTCAGCGCACCGAGATTCGTGATCTTGGTCGCAGGGCCGGTGAGCATGAAGGCCGCCGCGCTGCCGATGCTCATTCCCTCCCAGAGCCACTCTCTCAGAAGCGGGATCGTCCCGCCGCCGCAGGCGTAGAGCGGGACACCGATGGTCGCGGCCATCAGAACGCCCCAGGCCTCATTCCCGCCGAAGAGCGTGACCATATGCTTCTGCGGCACGTAGCGCTGAAAAAGGGCGGAGAGCAGAATACCGAAGAGGAAATACGGCCCGGTCGCCCGGATGTTGCGGCCGACATTCAGCAGATAGCGGATCAGAATATTGGGATGCGTGTCGTGATTTGCACGGGCCTCAAAGCCGGAAAAATCGAAAAAGCTCCTCTCCCGATAAAAGATATGGATCAGCAGTCCCGCCGCGCAGCCGCAGAGAAAACAGGAGACGATCCGCACTGTGAGCACTTCCGGCCCCAGGGCGGCGCTGTAGACGATGAGCTGGGGATTTAAAAGAATCGAAGCCATCATAAAGGACGCCAGCCAATCATGGCGCATCCCCTGCCGGGAAAAGGACGCGGCGATGGGGATGGTGCCGTACATGCAGAGCGGTGAGGCGATGCCCAGCAGGCAGGCGGGTATGATCCCGAAAATGCCCCATTTTTTCCCCTGCATCCGGCGGAAAAGGTCGTGGATGCCGTCCCTGGCGAATACGGAGATGAAGGAGCCGATGGCAATTCCCAGCACCCAATACCAGAAAACCTGCCTGAGCTGCAGCTCAAAGTAGTACCAGAGATAGATGAACTCCCGACGAAGGATATGAGTTAATTCGTCCATGGTATTTCGTCCCTGAAGAGCATCGTGTTCTCCTTTTTTTCCCCTGCATGGCAAGCGATGTTTGCATAGAATAACGATTCCTATTATACCCTCTCCCGCGGCGGAGTCAAGAATGATTGTGCCTGAATCCTCCTGCAGATTCATCTGCAGGACACAGTTCTGCCTACGCTTTCAGAGAAGAGAATGAAAAGGACCGCTCTCAAGACAGGAGAGCGGTCCTTGTAAAGTGCAGGGGAAAATCAGTCTTCGTAGATAGAGCCGGTCATGGCATGCAGCGTAGCCAGACGGGCAAAGCAGGTGGTCTTGCCGTGTGCCGTGCCCGCATAGAACTGCGGATAGGTGTGACGGAAGAAGCCGCCCATGTCGTTGCCGACGACGTACAGACCCTCAATCGCGGAGCCGTCCGGACGGATCGCCTGCAGGTTGGTGTTGACGTTCACGCCGGTGATGCTGCAGAGGATCCAGCTGCTCAGTGCGATGCCATAGAACGGGCCGTCCTTGATCGGGGTGAGGCGCTTGGCCATCTTGCCGAAGTCCTCGTCTACGCCTTTCTCGCACATCTCGTTGTAGCGTTCGACGGTGGCGAGGAATTTTTCTTTCGCTTCGGGAGTCATCTCAAGCTGATCCGCCAGATCTTCCAGTGTATCGGCTTCCTTCAGCTTGCCGGAATCAAGTGCCGGCTGCATGAAGACCTTGCGGAAGTCTTCGGCGTTGGTGACGGGATAGAGGTTTGGCAGAACCTCGGAGTTCTGGGATCCCGGGAAGGCGACAACGCGGCTGCAGATGGTTGTATGGAACTTGTTGACATCGGCCCAGTAGTTGCTGTCGAAGATCTGGAACGAGAAGCCGCCCGGCTGATTGGTGATGGCGTGGCACTGGAAGTCATAGGGTCCGTCCTCGTTGCAGAAGCGCTCGCCCAGGGTGTTGACCTTGAGCCAGGGCTGGCTGCCTGCCCAGAATACATCGGTCAGGGATTCGCCGTACGGCTTTCCGACATGGTGATCCAGGGCAACCGCGCCACGGTCGAAGAGCATGATGCCGCCCGCACAATCAGCGTCCATCTTGGCGCCCGCGTTCACGCACATACGAATACCGTCGCCCACACGGCCGCCGCAGCCCATTGTATTGGCCGCGTACTGATGATCCACGACACCCAGAACGTCCATCATATCCGGATTGCCGGAGAAACCACCGGTGGATACTACAACGCCCTTGGAAGCATTCAGCTGGCTATAGGTGCCGTCCTTATTCAGAACGGTAACACCGGTGACCTTGCCGGTCTCATCCTGAACCAACGTCAGTGCCGTGGTGTTATAGCGAACCTCGCCGCCCTTGTCTTCGATCAGTTCAATCCACTTCGGGTTGGCGATCTGGCTTCCGAGCTGGTTCGGCCCGAGCTCCGTATAGGTGCCCTTGACGAAGGCGCAGTGCTGGGAAGGAAGGTTCGTGTACAGGGTATCCTTCATGTCGGTCTCGACCATGAAGTCGATATCCTTTGTGGCCAGCTGTTCAATGCACCAGTCCATGGTACGGCCGGAATTCTTGACATACAGCTCGACAAGGCGCTGGTCATTGCCGTAGCTGGCATAGCGGCACATATCGTTGGCGATTTGCTGGAGTTCTGCATCCGTATAGTGGATACCGTATTTTTCATGCTCCAGCTTGGTGTTGAAAGCGCCGATCTCACCGGCCCACGTGGTATAGAAACCGCTCTTCTCGACAACGATGACCTTACCACCCAGATCTGCTGCAGAAGCAGCGGCTACCAGACCGCCGTTGCCGGCACCGATGACCACAACGTCGAAGTCTTCCGTAGAGGTAATCTCTCCTACCTCGGGCGTGGTTGCCGCGAAATACTCGGCACGGGTGTTGACGCAGACACCGTTTTCATCGTAGCGGAGTCCACCTGCTTCTTCTGCCGGTGCGTCGTCAGCAAAGGCAACGGTTCCGGTCAGGCCGGTTGCAGCGAGCCCGATCGCGCCGGCTGCGGCGCCCTTCAGGAAATCCCTGCGGGAAATGTCTTTCATCATTGCATCTTTCCTTTCGTTTTATTTTTGTGTACTCTCTGGGAGCATATGGCCATTATACACAAAAAGACGAACAAGATCAAGCTTTTTATGGGTCAATCTGCTGATTTTAGTGCGTTTTTCGCTCTTGTTTGGCATCAGTTCAACAATGTCAGATCTCAGAAAGCAGTGCAAGTGTGGATTTATCGCAACCGGCGCGAGGATTGAACAGATGTATCACCTGTTGTCCTTTTCATTAACTACCCGGAAGACGAGTTCATGATACTGTGGAATGTCATCGGCGGGAATATCCAGGGCGAAGGTACATGTTTCTGAGTCTGCGGAAATAATAGCGTCTCCACAGTAATCCGGCGGCACTCTCCAGCGGCCGAGGATGAAGCCGATGATAAGGGAACCTACAATCATTACGCAAAGATAATCGGGCATTCTGTACTCCTCCTTCATGAATAACAGAACGCCGGACCGTGTGACCGGCTGCCGGCGTTCTCTGCTATGGAAACTGTAAAATTTACGAATTGAGATCACGAAGAGATATTCGTATTGGAAATTGACGATGAGCTTGAGAGACAAAAGGTGATATGCTATAATTCATTTACAACTTATCTTTATTGTTACGGTAATGGTTTTTTCTAATGAAAAGGAAAATAAAAAAACCTCTTTCGAGGTTTTCTTATCTCACACACTGTGAGTTCGCTTGCGCGATGATTTCGCTATAAGCTTATTTGAACTTGTAGTGTAATCTCAAGTGGTAGTTTGAGATTGTCTTAATTATACATGCATCTTATGATTTTTGTCAAGGGAGTATTGTTATGAAGAACAACGGCAATGACAAGAGGAGAGGCGAATACTATCTCGGCCTGGATGTTGGGACGAATTCTGTCGGTTGGGCTGTTACAGACAAAGAATACAATGTCCTGAAATTCAAAGGAAAAGCCATGTGGGGAGCGCGGCTGTTTGAAGAAGCAGAAGATGCGTCCGGAAGAAGGGCTAACCGCACAAATCGCCGCAGGCTGGCAAGACGCCATCAGCGGCTTCTGCTCCTTGAAATGCTGTTCGCAGATGCCGTTTGCAAACAGGATCCGAATTTCTTCAGGAGACTGGAAGAGAGCGGCCTATGGCTGGAAGACAAGACAGACAAGGAATGCCGGTTTGCACTCTTCAATGATCCCGGGTTTACAGATAAGGATTTCCATCGGCGGTACCCCACGATTTATCATCTGCGTTCAGAACTGGCGCAGTCCACAGAACCGCATGATGTCCGGCTGGTTTATCTCGCGATTCATCACATCATGAAGAGCCGCGGTCATTTCCTGTATGAAACGGCTGAAAACACGGAGACCATCAAATCTCTGGACACATCCATCAAGGAACTGGACGGGTATCTTTCTGATGCCTATGGTCTCACACTACCTATCTCCGATCGGATCGGATTTGAGAATACGCTGCTTCGAAGCGACATCGGAATCACAGAAAAGAAAAAGCTACTGCACCAATGCTGTGCAGCAGATTCTGAGGCGGAAGAAATATCACTCGCAGCAGCTGTTGACGTGCTTTCCGGTGCCAAAGTTAAACTTGCAGCGCTGTTCTGCGATGAATCGTTAGCAAAAGCAGAAATCACCAGCATCTCCATGAAGGACGATCTCGACGAGCTGTACGAACAGCTCGCAGAAATACTGGGCGAACGAGTAGAGCTCCTGCTTCAGATGAGGAATGTGTATGACACAGCACTGCTCACCAGAATGCTGAATGGGGCAAAGATTCTCAGCGAAGCAAAGGTTGCTCAGTATGACAAAAACTATGAAGAACTGAGAATACTGAAACAGTATGTCAGAAAGACGATTCCGGAAAAATACAAGGAGATTTTCTCTGTCAGGAAAGACAAACTGAACAACTATGCGGCGTATAGCGGATATCGCAAGAAATCCGGTATGCACACATGCTCTCAGGAAGATTTCTGCAAGTATCTCCGGACTGTGCTGCCGAAGCCGGCGGAAGACGAAAAAGAAGCCGGTAAGATCTACCAGGAGATTACAGACGGGGCATTCCTGCCCAAACTGAAGGGTACGATGAATGGCGTTATCCCGTATCAGCTTCAGCGCCAGGAGCTCAGAATGATCCTCCGTAACGCAGCGACATATCTGCCGTTCCTGAATGACCGGGATTCTGACGGAAATACAACCGCAGAAAAAATAGAAAAAACCTTTGAATTCCGTATTCCCTATTATGTCGGGCCGCTGAATCCCAAAGCGGGAAAGTACTGGGCGGTGCGATTCCATGATAAGGAAAACGCCAGAATCTATCCGTGGAATTTCTCAGATATCATTGACACGGAAGCATCTGCGGGCGCATTTATTGAAGAGCTCATCGGACGCTGCACCTATACTGGAGAGCGCGTGCTTCCCAAGGACTCCCTGCTTTATTCGGAATACATGCTCCTGAATGAAATTAACTGCATCAGAATTAACGGGAGAGAACTCCCCGTAAAGACTAAAAATAAACTGATAGCAGATCTGTTCATTCAAAGCAAAAAGCGTGTAACCAAAAAACAGATTGAGAAGTACCTGCTCTGTGAAGGAGCCATGCTTCCTGACGAGAATCTTACCGGAATCGATGATGTTATAAAGACTACCCTGAAGTCTTATCATGATTTCAAACGGATCCTGGAGAAAACAGGCGACCGCGAGATGGTAGAAAATATCGTCCGCCAGCTTCTGGTCTTCAGCGATGACCGTGGAATGCTTAAGAGATGGCTCCGGAAGAACACACACGGGCTGGATGAAAACGATTATGCGTATATCTGCCGTCTGAAGTACAGTGACTGGGGAAGACTGTCCAGACCGTTCCTGACCGGGATCTTCAGTGAGGATCCGGAAGAAGGAACTGGAGAGGCACACTGCATCATGGATATGCTCCGGAATACCAACTGCAATCTGATGCAGCTTCTCTCCGAGAAATACCAGTTTGCGTCGAATGCCGAGAAGCACAGGGACGAAATGTTCGGCAACGGGCAGTCGCTGACAGAGAAGCTGGATGCACTCTATATTGCACCGGCAGTCCGAAGAAGTGTACGGCAGACCATGAAGATTGTAGATGAGATCGTAGACTGCCGCAAATCAGTCCCGGAAAAGATCTTTGTTGAGATGGCTCGCGGCAGCGCAGAAGAGATGAAGGGGAAGCGGACAGAGTCCAGAAAAGCAAAGCTGCTTGCTCTTTATGCCAGCTGCAAAGAAGAAGCATCGGAACTGCTGCCGAAACTGGAAGGCGAAGACGATAATCGTCTACGGAGCGACAAGCTCTTCCTGTACTATTGTCAGTTCGGCAAGTGTATGTACAGCGGAGAGCCGATTGATCTCGACGCATTGATGGATGGAAGCCTGTTCGATATCGACCATATCTACCCGCAGTCCCGGATCAAAGACAACAGCTTGGACAACAGGGTTGTCGTAAAGAACACACTGAACCGGGAGAAAAGCAATGATTATCCCATCAAGGGAGAGATCCGCAGCAAAATGAGACCGTTCTGGTCCATGCTAAAAGAAAAAGGGATGATCAGCGAGAAAAAATATGACAGATTGATTCGTGCCACAGCCCTGACAGACGAGGAGCTGAAAGACTTTGTCCAGAGTCAATTGGTTGAAACACAGCAGTCCACAAAGGCACTGACGACAATCTTACAAGAGACATATGGAGATTCCGTCCGCATTGTTTTTTCCAAAGCGGGCAATGTAAGCGACTTCCGCAAACAGTTTGACCTGCTCAAATGCCGCGAAGTGAATGATCTGCACCATGCCCAGGATGCCTATCTGAATGTTGTTGTGGGGAATGTGTACTGCACGAAGTTCACAGATCGGTTCTTTGCCAATATTCATCGTGAGAATTACAGCCTGAACAGGGTGTTTGAGTATGATGTGCCAAAAGCATGGGATAGAGAACAGACGATCAAAACCGTAAAGAAATATATGTCCAAAAATAATCCCATCATTACCAGAATGCCGAGAATAGTAAAAGGACAACTGTTTAAATTACAACTGAAGCCTAAAGGGAAAGGACAATTGGAGAAAAAGACCGGGCTGCCCATAAATAAATATGGGGGATATAACGAAATTGTAGGTACATATTTCTGTGTCATAGAGCACACAGAGAAGAAAAAGAGAGTCCGCACTATTGAGCCAATTTATTTATATAAGAAAAATCTTTATGAATCTAATCCAACCGCCTATGCGAAGGACGTACTCGGATTGGCAGATCCTGTTGTCATCTGCCGGCGCATCCAGATCGATGAATTGTTAGAGTTAGATGGATTACGAATGTATTTAACAGCACGTGCTTCAGGAAATAGGGTTAAATTGGAACACACTTATCAACTTGCAATAGACTATGCGATGACGAAGTATATTCGTTGCCTCACAAAATACCTGGAGCGATGCAATGCAAGAAGAACAGAACTACCAATTACAGTATATGATGGAATCACAGCGGAAGAAAATTCACAGCTCTATGATATTTTCATAGAAAAGCTTCATACCCCATGCTATGGTGCACTTTTTGAGGCCATGTGCAATGATATGCAACAATACAGATCCCGTTTTATACAAATGTCTCTTTACGATCAAGCATCTCTTCTGATGGAGATCCTTAAAGCATTTAAGTGTAATGCGCAAAAACCTGTTTTTACTAAATTATGCGGCAAAGGAGAAGTGGGGAGTATACTGAAGAACAAGAACATCACACAGTTATCATCTGCTTATTTAATCCACCAATCTGTGACGGGGCTATATGAGATAAGAGAGAATCTTCTGAAATGAGTTAAACTATGGGGTGGAGAATAGTTTCTATGCATTAAACGACGATTCCGAAGAATCGGAAGCAGTCATCATAATAGATAATGACCTCTGTGTCATATACTAGAATCTTATTTCAGAAAACTCCATGCGAAAGAACAACTGCATTGTAGTTGCAGGCTATTCTCTGATAATCAGAAAATGATTTGAGGTTTGAGAGTAGTGTAATTTCAAGTGGTAGTAAAACTCCTTTGTTGTACTGGGCTGTGCTGATGCAGTTTGAGAGTAGTGTAATTTCAAGTGGTAGTAAAACAATGCCAGCTATCAAGAGTATTATCAATTCGTTTGAGAGTAGTGTAATTTCAAGTGGTAGTAAAACAAACGCGAGGAAATTCTAAACAACTACACCGTTTGAGAGTAGTGTAATTTCAAGTGGTAGTAAAACATCAATGCGCTGGAGAGCAACAACTACATCGTTTGAGAGTAGTGTAATTTCAAGTGGTAGTAAAACAGCTAGTTGTGGTGTCCAATCAGATGAGCAGTTTGAGAGTAGTGTAATTTCAAGTGGTAGTAAAACATATGGCACGGTATCCCCTACTTGCCCAAGGTTTGAGAGTAGTGTAATTTCAAGTGGTAGTAAAACTTATTCGGATAGGACTGGAAGCGCGAACGAGTTTGAGAGTAGTGTAATTTCAAGTGGTAGTAAAACGTATAAAAAAATCCCCCGTCCCGAAATCAGGTTTGAGAGTAGTGTAATTTCAAGTGGTAGTAAAACCTCCGGGAGCTGACGGAACAGTACGACGCCGTTTGAGAGTAGTGTAATTTCAAGTGGTAGTAAAACTCCGGGTTAACGCCTAAAGACGTCCACGACAGTTTGAGAGTAGTGTAATTTCAAGTGGTAGTAAAACGCGCGGGATCCCGTACTTGTACACGAGGCCGTTTGAGAGTAGTGTAATTTCAAGTGGTAGTAAATTTCCAGCCGTAAATCAAATATTACAAGAACGCGCCGGAGGTTGATTATCCTTCAGCGCGTTTTCTCTTTGCGATGGAAATGTTGATCGCTCTATGCTACCATATCTGCATTTGCTCATACCGGGAGTCCCTGCAGATGAACTGGAAACGTGTGAAATAGTGTGTAGAACCACTGCCATACTCGCGGAGAAATTCCTGAAGAGGCATATGATGCATTGGCTTTATTTCACCGTTACGTGTTGTCCAAACATAGGCAATTACGGGTATATGCATCGTGTTATTCAAAAATGTTCGGGCCGGGTTAAAAGGGCCACACCCTAGCCGGGC
>CAZMXF010000061.1:0-11150 GCA_964570015.1 uncultured Oscillospiraceae bacterium
CTTCGATGTATTTCTTCGCATTGTCCCAGGCACCGCCGGAGTTGGACATGAAGATGGCCAGAAGAACACCGGTGACGAGAGAGCCGGCGAGCAGACCGCCGAGCGCTTCTGGGCCAAGCAGAAGTCCGACCAGCAGCGGAACCAGGACGGCCATAACGCCCGGAATGATCATCTCGTGCAGGGCTGCGGTGGTGGAAATGCCGACGCAGGAGGTGTAATCGGGCTTCGCGGTTCCTTCGAGGATGCCCGGAATCTCACGGAACTGACGGCGAACCTCTTCGATCATCTTGTAAGCCGCCTTGGAAACGGAGTCCATCGTCATGGCGGAGAAGGCAAAGGGAAGCATACCGCCGATCAGAAGTCCGATGACCACGTTGGGGGAGAGAATGTTGATGCCGGCGGTTTCGAGGCTGACCTCGTGCGCATAGGAGACAAACAGGGCGAGAGCGGTGAGCGCCGCAGACCCGATGGCGAAGCCCTTGCCCATTGCGGCCGTCGTATTGCCGACTGCGTCGAGCTTATCCGTGATCTCACGGACATGGGGATCCAGTCCGCTCATCTCGGCGATACCGCCGGAGTTGTCGGCGATGGGGCCGTAGGCGTCGACCGCGACGGTGATTCCGGTGGTGGACAGCATGCCAACTGCAGCCAGTGCAATGCCGTACAGGTTGTTCGTGACACGATAGGAGATATAGATTCCGACGCAGATCAGGACGATAGGCACCCAGGTGCTCATCATGCCGACCGCAACACCGCTGATGATGGTGGTGGCGGAGCCGGTTTCGGACTGATCTGCAATCCGTTTGACAGATTTGTAATCACCGGAGGTATAGACCTCGGTCATGTAGCCGATGACCAGACCGACGATGATGCCGGCGATGATCGGGAGGGAATAGAAGATCCCGCCGAAGAACGTCATGCTGAGCGGAATGGACACGACCGCGACAATTGCGGCGGAAACATAGGAGCCCATCTTCAGTGCCGCGTGAGGATTGGCGTCATCCTTGCCGCGGACGAAGAAGGTCGCGACGATCGAGGCGGCAATGCCGATGGCGGCGACGAGCAGGGGATAGAAGGCGCCGGCGCCGGGGAAGGAACCCGTGATCAGGACGCCGAGGGTCAGGGCGGAAATCAGCGCGCCCACATAGCTCTCGAAGAGGTCGGCACCCATGCCGGCCACGTCGCCCACATTGTCGCCGACGTTATCCGCGATAACCGCGGGGTTGCGGGGATCGTCTTCGGGAATACCGGCTTCCACCTTGCCGACCAGGTCGGCGCCGACGTCCGCGGCCTTGGTATAGATACCGCCGCCGACACGCGCGAACAGCGCGATGGAAGAAGCACCGAGAGAGAAGCCGAAGAGAATATTATAGTTGCCGGTCAGAATGTAGATCAGACTGCAGCCGAGAAGACCGAGACCAACCACACACATGCCCATGACCGAGCCGCCTGCGAAGGCAATGGAAAGGGCCTTGTTCATGCCGGATTCCATGGCGGCGTTGGCAGTACGGACATTCGCCCTGGTGGCAACCTTCATCCCGAAGAAGCCGGCCAGGATGGAGCAAAACGCACCGAGCAGAAAGCAGAGGGCGGTGCCCCAGTTAATAAAGAAACCGATCAGTACAAACAGAATCACAACGAAGATCGCGAGAATCCTGTACTCGGACATCAGGAAAGCATCTGCACCTTCCGCAATCGCGGAGGCAATCTCCTGCATACGGGGAGTCCCCGCTGCGGCCTTGGAGACGTAACTTGCCTTATAGGCGGCAAAACAAAGTGCACACACGGCCAGGATCGGAATGATCCATACAAAACCACTCATACCAGAATCGCTCCTGTCATAAAATAAATAGAGAAATGCATCGCTGCATTTTCTGTTGTGAATTTTACACTATTTCGGAAGAAATGACAAGCATGAAAAGAGAATGCATTTGTCAATATCAACAAATTTATGCAGTTTGCCGGTTTCAGTGGAGATTCAGAGAGGAATGACAGCGATTTCACCAAAAGTCTTAATCTTTCTTAGGAATGCCGCGGAGCGGTTGAAATGAATCACAAAATCTTGTATACTGCAGCAAAAGGTAACCACTATTTTCGAAATTATTACAAATTGGAAAAATTTTTTCTCAAAATTTCTTAAAAACTCTTGCAATTGATTTCAAAAGGTGGTATCTTATATGCACACAGCGGGAGAAAGGCGCAATCTGCCGGTGTGAAGTTTACAATTCGTAAGCATTTTTTTACGATAGAAGGAGAACAGACATGAAAGCAACATCTAAACTCATTTCTGTGGTTCTGATTCTTGCAATGTGCCTGAGCCTGTTTACAGTCTCTGCCTTTGCAGAACACCAAGTAATTGTTGGAGAGCGAATCCAACCTGCTCAGTCAGGTGGAATCCCAGCAGGGGACAGAGTGCCCATCAGAGGCCAACAGTCTGCTCAGCAAGCTCAGATTGTTGAGAGTCCTACTTTTGAAGGCAGTTCCGATGCCGAGACTGTTACAGCGGTCGATGCCGGACAGGCTGTTCCTGGCACCGCAGACCAGGTGATAGATAGCGTTCCTGCGGTTGTTACGGTCAGCACTGCTGTGGAGTTGGCTGCTGCTGCGGCCAGAGGTGGCGAGATCAAGCTCGCAAATGACATTTCCATGAGCGAGGGATTGACGGTTGCTACGAATACCGTCATAGACCTGAATGGGAAAGTCCTTTCCTTTGTGAATGATGCTGCTGCGAAAGGCATGGCAATCACCGGCATGGGCGCCATCATCAAGAATGGTACTATCTCAGCCAAAGGTGATATCGTGGCTATCGGCAATGGCAGCATGGATGTCGGGTTTGGCTCTGTTGCCAGCGGTGTGACATTAAACAATGTCAACGTTCGTTTCAATGCGCCGGCAGCTTGGGAGATGTTCGGCCAGGGAGTCGGCCTGGTATACGGTACCTACAACCGTGATGTTTCGGCTTACTTCGCCGGAAGTGACAAACTCGAGGTTGTGGAGCAGAATGGCGTCTACACGGTCAGAGATAAGGTCGAAGTTCCTGAGACTGCTCCCGCTGTGACGGAGAACACAGATGCGACTGTGAATGAGACCGAGCAGCCGGCTGCTGAGACCACAGAAGAAACCGGCACCGAAACCGAGCAGACCGACGCCTCGGTTGAAGAACCGGCAGCTGAGGGCGAACAAACGGGTGCCGAGAATGCACAGGCCGAGGTTGAAGTCGAGGGCGAAGACGCTACTGCTGAGGGCGAAGATGCCGATGCTGAGGGCGAAGATGCCGATGCTGAGGGCGAAGATGCCGATGCCGAAAGCGAAGACGCTGCTGTCGAAGGTGAACAGGCAGACGAAAATGCTCTTCCCGAATCCAACGAGCAGCAGGCCGAACAGAATCCTGCTGACGACGAACCTGCGGACGAGACTCCGGTGAACATTGTCAAGGAAGAAGAAAAGGTCTATGAGGAAGAGGTTCGTGTCAGTGAGGAAGAGGAAGACAGTGAGGAAGTCCTGGTAACTTTGACCGGTAGGGATCCGGTAACAGGTACGATTGTAACCGTCACTGGTAAGAATCTTCCTGAAGGCCTGACGGTTGTAGTAACACCGCTCTCCCTTGATGTGATTGGAGAGCTTAAAGACGATGAACGTGCGCTGTTCGCCGTGGATATCTGCCTGATGGACGCTGATGGTAATGAGTACGAGCCGGAAGACGACCCGAACGTCGGTGCAGTTTCCGTTCAGATGCAGCACCGCTCTTTCAGAAACCTGGAAGAGGGTGAAAGCATTAAGCTCTACCATATGGTGGACGGTATTGCTCAGACGGTCGGCTCCGCTGTCCAGAGCTCAGAAGATACATTGGATTTCGCTACTGGCAGTTTCTCCCCCTGGTGGCCTGTTATTACAGCAGGATCTCCGGGCTCAACCAAAACTGGGTATGATGGGGAGACACATAACAAAAAGATTACCGTTACCAATATGACAGGTGATGTTTATGTCAAAGGGGTAACAGGTCAGAATCTGGTCTTTAAAATTGAGGGGGCTATTCCAGAAAGCATCTCAGTTGTATCTCCGGAGTTTGTTTCTTCTGGTACAAATTCAAAAGTGTACGAAGCAGGATTGATGACCTATGAACCTGATCCGATATATTTTGATACGCCCAATGGCTTTGATTATATTATTGAAGATATGTCTTGGACCCCAGTTACGCCTCCCTATGAAGCAGATCCAGTTTATGCAATTTTCAGTATAGACTCCTTGAGGTATGCCCCTACAGGGAAATGGGCATTCATGTTTTGGTTTAAAGATACCACTGCAGATGGTACTTCTACTCGTGTCTATGTAGTACAGTATGTAACCATTGTTCCAGCTGCAGAGATTAAACCGGTTCTTGGTGAAGGCGGGAATGGCATTACTCAGGATGGAATTGGTGGATACTATTTCAACAAATGCAGCTATACTCCCATGGAGTTTTATCTGACAGCAGATTTGGATTATCTTTCAATTGTTGATTCTGCTACTCTTAGTCCGGCAGCTCAGTATATGTGGCCGAACAATTATGTTACTGTTTGGGATAAATACGGCAACAGTAAACAATATAATTTCAGCGAAATGCTGGATGTCAGCGATTATACGACAGAGGATTTGATTACCCATGAGTTTATCGCTGGAAAGACTCTGAAGATCCTGAGTAATCTATATAAAAAGCTGGATTTCAAGGATTATGACATCCATATTGAACAGTTAAATCACAACATTTATGGAACTACTAAATATCCTAATCCGGCTAGTTATGATATCAGAGTCAGCCTTAAGCCGGGCATTACGGTTGCTGATGGCCTGAACGACTATATCAAGGGCAAGAACATCTGGATCAAGTTCGAGGCCTGCTGGCCCATCGACTATGACGAAAGCGGAAAACTCTGCATCTGGATCGGCGGACAGCAGATCAGCAAGGATTATTACTCCATCTCCAACGACCACCAGACGTTGTGGATCTACCGGAATCTCTTGGATCAGCTGCGCAGCAACAACAGCTACACACTAACGGCTCGTTTGTGGCGCCTGAACCCACTTGATGGTACCAAAGAGACCTTCTATCCGGCTAGCACTTCCTTCAACATCTTGGCGGCCGGATCCACCTCCTACAAGTCCCCGAAGACAGGTGACAACTCCAATGTTGCCCTGTGGGGGGCAGTGGCTGTTCTCTCTGGCGGCGCGGTGGTTGCCCTGATTCCGAAGAAGAAAAAGGTTAAGATCAGCAAGTAAGCCGATTGTACCGAAAATACAAAAAATAAGTCATGATGAACCGCTGCGGTTTTGCCGCAGCGGTTTTATCATACGATCATGTTTTGTGAAAATACGGCTTAGATACCTAAACATTTGGGCTTGAGAACATAGTAAACTGGAATCGGTATTAGATTGACGTATGAAGTACGCCATTATTTTGGATTCCTGGAGACTTTTTCCTTGATTTTTGAAATAGAATCTGTTTTAATACGAAGATGTTGCTGAAAGTGACTTCTTTGACAGAAAGAAATAATGGGTTAAAGCAGCCGGTGATCAGGACTGCAAAGAATTTGACCACAGTTTCTTTAGGAGTATTGAAATATGTCTTTTGGATCTGCTCTATACACAACCGTCATCGGTCCGCTGGAATTGCTGTTTGAAGTTATTTATGCCATTGCAGACAGAATCATCAACAACCCAGGATTATCCATCATCTTCCTCAGTGTGACGATGAACCTGCTTGTGCTTCCGTTATACAGAAAAGCCGATGCCATGCAGGCTGCTGAACGGGAGAAGGATGCGAAACTTCAACACTGGGTCAGACATATTCGTAAGACGTTTAAGGGCGATGAACGTTTCATGATGCTTCAGACCTATTATCGCCAGAACGATTATAGGCCTGCTCAGGCTCTTAACGGATCGTTTTCTCTATTGCTGGAGATTCCTTTTTTTATCGCAGCGTATCATTTTCTGTCCGGATTACAGCTTCTGCAAGGTGAATCGTTTGGCATTATTCAAGATCTCGGTACTCCGGATGCGCTGCTTCAGGTTGCAGGGATCCGTATCAATTTGCTCCCCATATTGATGACATTGATCAATTTCATTTCTGCTGCTATTTACATGAAGGGTTTCCCGCTCAAAAGTAAAATCCAGATGTACGGCATGGCATTGATTTTTCTGGTCTTTCTCTATACATCTCCGGCAGGACTGGTGTTCTATTGGACGCTGAACAATCTGTTCTCGTTGGTGAAAAATATTTTTTATAAGCTGAAAAACCCGGCAGCAGTACTCAGAACACTCGCTTCTGCCGTCGGCATCCTTTTAGCCGTGTTTGTTGTTATCCATCCGCGCAATACGGCTCACCGACAGCTTTTTATATTCGGCGTATGCCTGATGCTGCAGGTTCCGCTGCTGCACTATGTTTTTCGCGGAAGAATCATGAGGAAAAAAGAATTCAAAGCAGAAAAACCGAACAAGCAACTCTTTCTGCTTTCCTGTCTTTTCCTCACAATCCTGACCGGGATCTTGATCCCGTCTTCGGTGATTCGGTCTTCTCCTTTGGAGTTTGTTGAGATCAATGCATTTAAAACGCCTCTTTGGTATGTTCTGTCTGCCTTTCTACTGGCGGTGGGCACATTCCTGATCTGGTTTGGCATTTTCTTTCGGCTAGCAGATGATAAAGGAAAGAGGATCGTCAGCGCAGCTGTGTTTCTTGTTGCACTTACTGCGGTCATTAACTACATGTTCTTCGGTACAAAATACGGTACGCTTTCCAATATGCTGGCATATGGGGACGAGCTCCTCATTTTGAAAACCGATTTAAGAATCAATTTGCTGGTATTGTTCTTTGCATGCTTAATATCATTACTGATCATATGGAAAAATAAAACAACACTCTTATATATTATATCAATTGCCATGTGTCTGTCTGTGTCTGCAATGGGCATATCCAATATTATTTCCATTCAGAAAGAAATCGTTGAATCACGTGATCTCATGGTGACTGCGGTCGGTGAGACTCCAAAGATAAAGCTCAGCAAAAATGGCAAAAATGTGATCATACTGATGATGGACCGTGCGTACGGCGGTTTTTTCCCATTTCTATTGCAGGAGAATCCGATTCTTCAGAGACAATTTGCAGGATTTACGTATTATAGTAATACGATATCCTATGGAAATTACACAAATGTCGGTGCGCCGGCACTGTTTGGAGGGTATGAGTATACCCCTGTTGAAATCAACAAAAGATCTGATGAACTGCTGGCCGATAAACACGATGAAGCATTGAAGGTCATGCCGGTACTGTTCCTGAATAATGGATATCGTGTTACAGTATATGATCCGCCCTATGCGGGGTATAAGGAAATAACGGATTTACATATCTATGACGATTATCCGGAGATACACAAAGGTATAACAGAAGGCAACTTCACAACTGATGGAATCGTTATTGCGAGCGAGCAAGATAATCTAAAATATATAGACAGACTGCGGAATCGTAATTTTTTCTGCTACAGTCTGTTTCGAACTGCACCCTTGTGCTTTCAAAAAATCCTTTACAATCATGGAATATACAATGCGATGAACAGAATAGAGGATGAATTGGTACTTTCTTTGCAAGAGAAATTAAGTATTTCTCAGTCGAAGGGGATCGATAGACCATTTATGAGGGCATATTCTGTACTCACTCACTTGAACCGGTTTACTGAGGTCGATGATGCTGCAAAAAATACGTTCCTGATGCTTACTAACACGACTACTCATGAGCCTATGCTCCTTCAGGAACCGGAATATATCCCCGAAGAAATTGTCGATAATACAGCATATGATGCAGAACACTCTGTTCGATATTCCATCAACGGAGAGAGTATTGTTCTCTCAAATATCGGCCTGATGGCGCATTATCATATCAACATGGCGGCGATGATTCAGCTTGGAAACTGGTTTGATTATTTAAGAGAAAACGACCTTTTCGATAACTCTAGAATTATCATTGTAGCGGATCACGGCAGAGATCTTGACCTGTTTGACCGCAAACTGGGAGAATCCAAATATGATGATCTGAATTATTTCTACCCATTATTATTGTTCAAAGACTTTGACTGTCAGGAATTCTCGATTGACGACCGCTTTATGACGAATGCTGACACACCTATCCTGGCGTTTGCAGGGCTGATAGACAATCCGAAAAACCCGTTTACTGGAAAAGAAATCAATGATCTTCAGAAGCTGGAGCCTGTTCAGTATGTGGGGGCTACGGCTGATTGGCATATATCGACAAACAACGGGACAGAATTCCAAGAGATGACCTGGTTTTCAACGGAAAACAGCATGTTGGATACCGGCAAGTGGAAAAAGCTCGGGCCTCTTCCACATGTCGAATGAACGTATCTGTAGATTTAATTGTTGACTTGCAGTTGATAAGAAGTATTCCTGTCCTGACGGAGAGGGGGAGAATTGAAAATGCGTCTTTATATTGACCCCGGAACCGGGAGTATGCTTTTTACAATATTGATCGGTGTTTTAAGCGCCGGAATTTATGCACTGCGAAACAGCATCATACGGCTTCGTTTTTTCTTTTCAGGCGGACGTCAGCAAAAGAAACAGGAGGAATCCGGCTCATTTATTATTTTCTCTGACAACAAGCGGTACTGGAATGTGTTCGAGCCGATTTGCGAGGAGTTTGAACACCGGGGAGTTGATCTTAAATATTTGACTGCTTCTCCGGACGATCCGGCATTTCAGAAAGAATACAATCATGTCAGTTGTGAATTCATCGGAGAAGGGAACAAAGCTTATGCAAAGCTTAATTTGCTGAGTGCCGATATTCTTCTCTCAACAACGCCGGGGCTGGATGTGTTCCAATGGAAACGGTCAAGAAATGTCAAATGGTATGTCCATATACCCCATGCTGCCAGCGACCTGACCATGTATCGTATGTTCGGCCTTGACTATTATGATGCAGTTCTCTGCTCAGGAAAATTCCAGATCGATCAGATTCGAAAGCTTGAAGCCCTGAGACAACTGCCTCCGAAAGAGATGATTATCACCGGCATCACGTACATGGATGCGATGCTATTACGCCGCCGTTCTTTGCCTGAAAAAAGCAATACTGTCACAACTGTGCTCCTTGCGCCATCCTGGGGAGCCAACGCAATCCTGAGCAAATATGGAAGTCGGATTATTGATGCGCTCCTAGCAACCGGCTATCATATTATTGTTCGTCCACACCCACAGTCCTATATTACCGAAAAAGCCATGATCGATACACTTATGGAACATTATGCCGATGATCCGCAGCTTGAATGGAATCAGGACAATGATAATTTTGAGGTTTTAAGTCGAGCGCATCTGATGATTTCCGATTTTTCCGGAGTGATTTTTGATTTTTCTCTCGTTTTCGATAAACCTGTTATCTATGCTGATACTTCATTTGACAGTGCTCCCTGTGATGCATGCTGGCTTGAGGATCCTCCATGGACTTTTCAGATACTGCCGTATATCGGTCAGCAGCTGACAGAAGGAAACCTGCCCCATATCAAGGAAATGATTGACACCTGCCTTCAGGAACCAAAGTATCAGGAAGGGCGCAACAGGGCACGCGAGGAGTCATGGGAGAACCCAGGCTGCGGAGCTTCACTTACAGTGGACTATCTGCTGAAGAAATACGACGAACTGCATAATGATCAACCGACCAATGAACCGGGAGGTGATAACCGTGAGAGCGTATAATACCGAAATCATCTCCGTCGGGACGGAGATTCTTCTGGGACATATCACCAACACCGATGCCCGGGATGTATCCGAGATGCTCTCCCGCATCGGGATCAACGTCAAGTATCACACCGTGGTCGGGGACAATCCCGAACGGCTCCGCGCCTGTGTGGAGATCGCCAGGTCCCGTGCGGACATCATCATCACGACCGGCGGCCTGGGACCGACCTGTGACGACCTGACAAAACAGATCCTTGCGGAGAGCTTCGGCCTGAAGCTGGTGCAGAATGACGACGAGGTCAGATTCCTCCATGATTTTATCCGGAACAAACGGAACTTCACGCCGAACAATTTTCAGCAGGCGATGCTGCCGGAAGGCTGCACCGTGTTCCATAATCTCTGGGGCACGGCGCCCGGCTGTGCGTTTCAGGCGGCGGGTAAAACCGTGATCATGATGCCCGGGCCGCCGGTGGAGTGTGCGCCGATGTTCCGCACCTATGGGGTGCCGTACCTGCGCACCCTTTCCGATGAGCAGATCGTCTCTCACTCGATCCGGGTTTTCGGGATTGGGGAGAGCGCGATCGACGACATGTTCGCCGATGAGATGAACGTCATGGAAAACCCGACCATGGCCCCGTATGCGAAGGAATGCGACTGCCTGCTTCAGGTGACGGCCAAGGCCGGGAGCGAAGCGGAAGCCGAGGCCATGATGGCGCCGGTCATCGCGCATGTGAAAGAGCGGCTGGGCGATTTTGTCTACGGAACGGATGTGGAATGTCTGGAAGAGGCGGTTTTCCCGCTCCTGAAGGAGAAAGGTCTGACCTTCGCGACGGCCGAGAGCTGCACCGGCGGAGGGATCGCCAAGCGCTTTACGGACATCCCGGGGGCGAGCAGCGTCTTCCTCGGCGGCGCGGTGGTGTATACCAACGAAGTGAAATCAAGGCTCCTCGGCCTCGATCCGGAGATGATCGAGGAGAAGGGTGCCGTGAGCCGCGAGGTAGCGGTCGCGCTCGCGGAGCACGTCCGCCGCCTGACCGGTGCGGACATCGGCATCGGCGTTACGGGCCTGGCCGGCCCGGACGGCGACGGCGTCCATGAGGTCGGAACCGTCTTCGTGTCGATGGCGGTGGAGGGGAGCACCTATGTACGCGCCCTCGCCCTCGGACCGAAGCGTACCCGCAGTTATATCCGCCGGATGAGCGGAAACCATGCCTATGACATGATGCGCCGGTGGCTGACCGGACTCCCGGTGGAAGAGATATGAAGCGATTTTGCCTCTGCATCTGCAGGGGCAAAAAATTTTGATTTCCTATGGACAAAGAAAAAAAGCCTATGCTATAATGTTTGGCTGTGAAAATAGTTGGATCCTTTTTCGATGTTTATTAATGATGGACGGAAGGACGGAAAACGCATATGAAATGCCCGTTTTGCGGTTATAC
>CAZMXF010000062.1:0-11104 GCA_964570015.1 uncultured Oscillospiraceae bacterium
AGTATGAGATGAAGGGCGTTCCCCTCCGTCTCGAGCTTGGTCCCCGGGATATCGAGAACAACTCCTGCGTTGCGGTTCGCCGTGACAACGGGGAAAAGACCACCGTCTCTCTCGATGAGCTGGCGGAACAGATTCCTGCACTGCTGGATGCGGTACAGCAGGGTCTGTACGATGCCGCACTGGAGAATCTCGAGAAGCACATCTTTGCCGCTTCCAGTATAGAGGAAGCCAAACAGCTGCAGGCTGAGCACGGCGGATTCATCAAGACCATGTGGTGCGGTGAGGAGGCCTGTGAGCTGAAAATGAAGGAAGAAGCGAGCATGTCCTCCCGCTGTATTCCTCTCAAGCAGGAAAAACTGGGCGAGACCTGTGCCTGCTGCGGGAAGCCTGCCAAGCACATGATCTACTGGGGCATCGCATACTGATACTGTTTTTATAAAGGCAGCGCTTTTGAGAGAGGCGCTGCCTGACGCATCACCTGAAGGTATCAGAATACCGGAGAGAAGAACGAATGACCATTTTGCAAGCAATCTATCAATTGTTGTTTGGTCCGCTGGAGCTGTTTTTTGAAGTTGTATACGGCGTCGCTTTTCATATCGTAGACGGAAATGCCGGTGCCGCCGTCATTCCACTGAGCCTCTGTCTCAATTTCCTGCTCCTTCCTCTGTATAACCGGGCCGATGCCATTCAGAGAGAAGAGCATGATCGAGAGCAGCGGATGGCACCGGGTGTTGAGCATATCAACAAGGTGTTCAAAGGCGATGAACGCTATATGATGCTTCAGGCCTTTTACCGCGTTCATGCCTACAAGCCGTTTTATGCTCTGCGCAGTTCCCTTCCGCTTCTTCTGGAAATCCCTTTCTTTGTTGCTGCGTATCATTTTCTTTCCAACCTCGCGGATTTTCACAACACTCCCTTTGGTCCTCTCGTGAATCTGGCGGCCCCGGACGGACTTCTGAAGCTGGGCGGCGTTTCGCTCAATCTGCTCCCCATCCTGATGACGGCCGTTAACATTCTGTCCAGCCGGATCTATGCGAAAGATCTGTCCCGGAAGGACAATCTTCAGCTTTACGGGATGGCCCTGATCTTCCTGGTGCTGCTTTATAATTCCCCGTCCGGTCTGGTTTTTTACTGGACGCTGAACAATGTCTTCTCCCTCTTCAAGAACATCGTCAACACCTCGAAACACCGGGACGCCGCTGCCTGCTCGCTCATGTCCGGTCTGGGCCTTGCGTTCCTTGCTTACGCTCTTCTGATAAACAGAAAGCTGAACTTCGGCGGGCTGATCCTTCTCCTTCTCGGCGTCCTGTTCCAGCTCCCCACGCTCCGACACCTGATCAAAAGGAAAGCGGGCAAAGAACAGACTCTTTGCCCCGCGGAGCCAAAGGCGAAAGCATCCCCGCTCTTTGCACTCGGCTGTCTGTTTCTCGCCGTTCTCACCGGGGTGCTGATTCCCTCTTCTGTTGTGAATGCGTCTCCTGCAGAATTTGTTGTTCTGACGGAGTATTGTTCTCCACTCCGATATGTATTCAGCGCTTTCCTGCTGGCCGCTGGGACCTTCCTGCTCTGGTTTATGCTGTTTTATTATCTGGCGGGGAATCGGGCCAGACGGATCATGGAAGCCGGAATCTGCATGGCTGCTGTTGTTGCGGTAGTGGACTATATGTTCTTCGGAACAAATCTCGGAAACCTGTCCGCGATGCTGCAATATGACATTGCGTTCCACTATTCTCTGAGGGAGTGCCTGATCAACCTCGGAGTTCTCCTGCTGTGTACCGCCGTAGTGCTGATCCTGTGGACGAAGAAGAAAATGATTCTGCAGGCTGTTTTCCCGGTTCTGATCCTTGCGGTTGTTGGAATGTCCGTGTATAACATTGCAGGGATCCGCTCCGAACTCCCGCAGATCAAAAAGCTGGTCGAACGGGAAACTGGTACAAAGGCATCCTTTACCCTCAGCAGAAACGGAAAGAACGTCATCGTCTTCATGCTGGATCGCGGGATCAGCAGTTATGTCCCGTATCTCTTCCAGGAAAAGCCAGAGCTTGAACAGCAGTTTGATGGATTCACCTGGTACCCCAATACGCTGTCCTTTGGAAATGCTACCAACACGGGTTCCCCCGCACTGTTTGGCGGATACGAATACACCCCCGAGGAACTCAACGCCAGATCTTCGGAGGCTCTTGTTGACAAGCATAATGAGGCCTTGAAGGTACTCCCGCTTCTTTTCAGCGATGCGGGATATGACGTGACGGTTTGTAATCCGCCTTATGCGGGCTATACGGAGATTCCGGATTTGTCTGTTTTCGATGGTTATGAAGGCATCAAAGCATACAATACGGAGAGCAATCAGTTCGCAGACCGAGATGCACTTTTGGCCGGGCGGCAGAAAATCTGGAACCGCAACTTTTTCTGTTACAGCATCATGAAGATTTCCCCTCTGGTGCTGCAGACCGGTCTCTATCAGGGCGGGCAGTATTTCAACCCACAGGACTCGGACAGCTTGCTGCGCCAAACCCAGTTTATCTCCGACAGGTCTCACTCCAGCGGGATGAACGAAGGTTTTATGAATGCGTATTCCGCGCTCTGTGTACTCCCGGAGATGACCGTCATTTCCGATGAAAGCTGGAACACATATCTGGCAATCAACAATGAGACCACACACGATGTCATGCTGCTGCAGGAGCCGGAATATGAACCGGCGCTATATGTGGACAACTCGGCATATGATGCGGAGCATGAAGATCGTTTTATCTTTGAAGAGAAACCCATGCTGGCCGATACTCCTTTCAGAATGGAGAGCTACCAGTGCAACATGGCCGCTCTTCTTCAGCTCGGAAAATGGTTCGACATGTTGAGAGAGCAGGATGTTTATGACAACACGCGGATCATCATCGTTGCAGATCACGGCTTTGCGGCAAATCAGTTCGAGGATATGATCTTTGGAGAAGACGCCGGAGAAAAAAACCGGCATCACCCGGAGGACATCATGGCCTACAATCCATTGTTTCTGGTCAAGGATTTTGACAGCAAGGGCTTCCAGGTGGATGATCGGTTTATGACCAATGCAGATACTCCGACCTTGGCACTTGAGGGGCTGATCGACGCGCCTGTCAATCCTTTTACCGGTAAAGCCATTACCGACGCGGCCAAGGAAGCGGAAGAATACCATATCTTCAATACAAACTTCAACAGCCCAAAAGACAACGACGGAAACACCTTTCTGCCGGGAGATTGGTATGCTCTCACGGGGCAGAATATTTTCGACGTTTCCGCCTGGCGCAGTTTGGGAATCTGGTAACTGAGAGGAGAGAGCCATCGCACATGAGGCTGTATATTGACCCCGGAACCGGGAGCATGCTTTTTGCGATCCTGATCGGTGCAATCGGGGTTGCACGTTTTGTACTGAAAGGAGCTTATGTAAAACTGAAGTTTCTTTTTACCGGCGGACGCCAGACGGACACCAGTGACGACACCATACCGCTTGTCATCTTCTCCGATGACAAGCGGTATTGGCAAACCTTTGAACCGGTCATCAGGGAACTGGATTCGCGCTCGTTTGAGGTTCGCTATATGACCGCCTCTCCGGATGATCAGGCGCTGAAAAGCTCCTACTCTCATTTGCATGCCGAATTTATCGGGGAAGGAAACAAGGCCTTCGCCAAACTCAACTTTCTGAAAGCGACAATTCTGCTCTCCACGACTCCCGGTCTCGACGTGTATCAGTGGAAGCGCTCAAGAGACGTTAGATATTACGTCCATCTTCCTCACGGCGCCAATGACGCAACAACAGGCTATCGCTCTTTCGGTCTGGATTTCTACGATGCCGTACTCCTTTCCGGGGAGTATCAGGAAACAGCCATGCGGAAGCTGGAGCATCTTCGCGGCGAACCCGAAAAAGAAGCTGTGATGGTGGGAGTACCTTATATGGATGAGATGGTCCGGCGGCTGAAGGACTGTCCGAAACTCCCGTCCCATCCGCGTACCGTTCTCGTTGCACCGACCTGGGGGGCAAGTTCTATCTTCAGCAAATATGGCATTGCCTTCATAGACGCTCTGGTTCGGACAGGCTATCACGTTATTCTCCGGCCGCATCCACAATCTTTTACCGCGGATAAGGATCTTATGGATACCCTGATGTCAGCCTATCCGGACTCGGATCAGCTGGAATGGAACAGGGATCCGGATAACTTTGAGGTTCTTCGGCGCTCTGATATCATGATTTCGGATTATTCCGGCGTCATTTTTGACTTTGCCTTTGTATTTGACAAGCCCGTGATCTGTGCAGATACCGAGATGAATGTGGATCCGCTGGATGCCTGGTGGCTTGGAGAGCCCTTGTGGGCCGTCACTGCACTACCCCGTATCGGTCCCAGATTGACCGCAGAAAGGCTTGGAGACCTGAAGGTCCTGATCGATGCGGCAATTGACGACCCTTCCTATACCGCAAGTCGTCATGAGGCAAGGAACGAAACCTGGATATATCCTGGAGAAGGGGCAGCCCGGGTCGCGGACTATTTGCTTGCCAAGTGTGGGGAACTGTCCCGCAATGACGATAGTTTGGCTGAATGTGCATAGCCGGAATGTTTTTGTTCCAGTGTTTTCTAAAAACATTAGTCTCTGATACAATATCTTCCCTCTGTCGGAGGGGAGATATTTCTCTCTTTATGGGTGTTTCTTCGTTCCAAATTTCATTATTGACACCATATTTTGGAACAGATATAATAGCTGCATTCTCAGAGAGGACAAGTATTTGTAATGGAATTAACCCGAAAACAGTTTGATATTATGGAATTATTGTCAGAGAGGACATACTCCCAGCGTCAAATCCGGGAACGGTCCGGGATGTCTCTTGGAACGATTAACCGCACCATGAAAGAGCTTTCCGATGCTGGATATGTCTCAAACGGTATCATTACCGAAGAAGGCAAAGCCGCCCTGGAGCCTTATCGGGTCAAGCGGGCCATCTTTATCGCCGCCGGTTTCGGAACACGGCTCGTCCCCATCACGCTGAACACGCCAAAGCCTCTGGTAAGAGTGCATGGAGCAAGGATCATCGACGGGCTCCTGGACGCCTGTCTGGCGCTTGGCATTGAGGAGATCTATGTTGTTCGCGGTTACCTTGCAGAACAGTTTGATCAGCTTTTATACAAGTACCCCATGATCAAATTTCTGGAGAATCCACTTTACAACGAAGCCAATAACATTTCTTCCGCTCTGGTTGCGCGTTACCTTCTTTCCAATGCCTATGTATTTGAAGCAGATCTGCTTCTCTATAATCCCGGCATTCTGAAGAAGTACCATTATCGTTCCGATTTCCTTGGGTTTAAGACTGAACGCACCGATGACTGGTGCCTGGAGGTCACGAATGGAATCATTTCGAAAGAAACAGTCGGCGGCGAAGGAAACAACATATGGCAGATGGTAGGCATCTCATACTGGAATGATGCGGATGGTCGCAGGCTCTCCTCCGACATTGCAGATGTCTTTGCAACTCCTGGCGGAAAGGAACGCTATTGGGAGCAGGTTCCCCTCGTATACCGGAAAAACCATTACTCTGTAGAACTGCGGGAGTGTCAGGAGCAGGATATAATCGAGATCGATACTTTTCGCGAACTGAAGGCAATCGACAAGACCTATGATGTATAAGGAGGAAAACATGGAAAAGAACAATTTGAGACGGCAGCTTTCTCCCATGCATGTCTGGGCGATTGCCTTTGGTTGCGTAATCGGCTGGGGATCCTTCATCAACCCAGGGAAGAAATTCCTGCCGAATTCCGGTGTAGCAGGGACAGCGATCTCCATGATTCTCGGTGCGCTGGTCATGATCATCATTGCGTTTTCCTATGCCTATATGGTGCCGAAATACCCCTCGGCCGGCGGAGAATTTTCTTTTGCCAAAAACTGCTTCGGAAAAACGAATGCTTTTATCTGCGGCTGGTTCCTTGTCGTGGCTTACTTGACAAACGTCCCCATGAACAGCACCGCAATTGGCCTGATTGTGGACGGGCTGGACGGCACCGCCGATTGCCTGAAGTTTGGGTTCCACTACAGCATTGCAGGATTTGAAATCTACGCCGGAGAAATGCTGCTCTCCATGATGATCCTGGTTCTTTTCGGCTGGCTGAATGTGATCGGAGTCAAAAAAGCCGGGATCGTGCAGACGGTCTTAAGCAGCCTTTTGGTAACCTGTGTTTTTGTGCTGTTTATTTCTGCCCTGCTCAGTTCCAAGGCAAAGGGAGTAAATATGGAACCCATCTGGGGCTTCGATAAATCTGCTGCGATCGCAGCCGGCACACCCACAGCGGAGATCAGATCTTATGCACATACAGGGGCTACCGGCATCGCCGGTGCCATTCTCGCCACCTTTGCCATCGCTCCCTGGGCTTATGTAGGCTTCGATGCCATTCCGCAAGCGGCAGAAGAGTTCAACTTCAGCTTCCGGAAAGTCAGCTTCATCATGATGATTGCTATCGTGTTCGGCTGCTTTGTGTATGTGAGCAACAATACGGTTGCCGCCGCTGCTCTGGAAAACTGGCCGGACCGCGTGATAGCCGGTGAATGGGTGCTGTTGATTGCGGCAGAGGAACTCCTCGGCAGTTTCGGCAAGGTTTTGATCGGGCTCGGCGTAAGCTGTGCGGTTCTGTCCGGGATTATGGGCTTCTATCTTGCTTCCTCGAGACTCATGTATTCTATGAGTCGAGAAGGGTATCTGCCGCAGTGGTTCGGAATCGTGGACTGGAAATACGGTACCCCGAGAAATGCCATCCTATTCTGTGTGCTCATCAGTCTGAGCGGGCCGATTCTCGGCCGGGAGGCTTTGGGCTGGTTCGTGGACATGAGCGCCATCGGCGCCAGCATCGGGTACTTTTTCACCTGTGCCAGCACCCTGATCACAGCAGCAAAACATGGCGATGGCACCGCTTTTTTGAAAGGAATAGCATGGGTCGGCGTGATCTTCAGCTTGGCCTTTATGGTACTGCAGCTGATTCCTATTCCGGGGTTGTCGGGCGTTCACTTTGGAAAAGAAAGCTATATCATGCTGGTCATCTGGGTGCTGATCGGATTGGTATTCTATTTTAAGCAGAAAAAATGGTTTTCCGAAGGGTGAACGGGTAAGCAAATCTCCAGTTTCTGATTTGATCCGATGCTGTTGTGCAGAAAAACAGAATGTGACTCATACCACGCATCATACATGAGGCGGGTGGGCTTAAGAAAGAACAGATGATATTGTAGGTGTCGGCTTGCAAGAAATTGGCAGCACATGTTTTTCTCTTGAAGGTTTTCAGAAAGGATTATCGAGACCGGATATTCCAATGAGAATCATTCAAAAGAACCATACTTGCAGTCAGTGGTATTGGCGGCTTGTGGAGGATATAAGCAGTAAACATCAGCATTAGATGTGCCCCGGCGTGGTGGGCCTTGTTATCGGGAATGTGGCAGAATGAATATGGCAGGCAGAAGCGCCGAAACGCTTCTGCCTGTTTTGCTTATGATGCTGATAAGGTTTTTTCGATCGTGATGGGAATCACAGATCAGGGAGTCTTATGCGTGACATCGATGTGGTACACACCATCTGTGTAGTCGGTATTGGTAACAAAGATGTCGACGTAGTTCAGACTGTTTGGTGCCCAGGTAATGTTTGCAGTCTGTGTACCAACACCGCTGGCCATTGTGGTGCCATTCCACCGGATGTCTACAGTCGCAGCGGGATCTTCCGGCTCTGCAACAATCGTACTGATACCGATGTTTGTTGTACGAGCCTGGCTGGCAGCAAGACCGAGGTTGACTCCATCGAAGGACAAAGTCTTGAGCTTCAGTGGGGTAGCCTGGTAATTGACATTCAGGGTGTAAACCGTCTCCTTGCTGTCTTTTTCCACAACCTTGAACGTTACCACGTTGTTACCGACATTCCACTTCTCAACCTTCTCGCCGCCCTTGACTTCTGCGGTTACCGTGAGAGCACCGGTCAGCGGATTATATTCAGTTCCGTTGACGCTCATCGTAACTTCATCGGTCGTCGCGTTCAGCTTGATGTCGAACTTGCAGGTCGACTTTGTGGTGCTGTAGTTGGCTTTCAGATTCACGAACTTGACCAGCTTGCCGTCGGCTTCGAGATAGATATCCATGGCCGAAGGCTCAAGATTCGGCGTGATCTTGATGAGATAAGTCGCAGGGGCTTTGCCGGATTCCGTGACCGTGATCTGGATGGTATTTGCTCCGATCAGGTTGTCCCAGTTCAGAGTTACAGAGTGGTCACCCGCACCGGTTGCGACATCGGTACCATTCAGGTTGACAATGTCTACATCAGAAGCATTGTTGACAAATGTCTCGAGCAGGTTAGAAGAGGTCGTTACCGTAAAGGCATACTCATACTGTCCGGGAACGAGGAAGTTCGCGCCGCCGTTGACGCCCGCAAGGGTCAGTGCTTTCAACGTGGAGGTCTCGAGAGCCACATTGACCGTAAAGATGTACCTGGTGGGAGACTTCTTGCCGCCGGGATCTTTAACAATCAACTCAAGCGTATTTGCACCGGCCTTCCACTCGGGCCAGCCGTCTACACCGGACTGCGACATTGCTGCATCATTGGAGATCTTGGTCTCACCGTTGAGGATGTATGTCACTTCGTCCGCAGCTTCCTTATCCAGTCCAAGGGATGTGGGATAACCGATTACAGAGACTTCATATCCTGTAACAACGCCGGTGCTCAGGCCGGGATCGCCATCATGAATTGATACATTCTTCGTATCGACGGAGTCGGTAACCTTGAGTTCTTTCAGGATGGCGGGATCCATCGCGTAGTTGACCGTGAAGGTATAGGTCGTGTCGGTCTGGTCAGATTTATGGAGTTTGATCACCAGCGTGTTCGGTCCTGTCACCCACGGGGCACTGGTCGATTCAAGAGTGGTGTCTCCTGTAGTATCCGTATACAGCAGGACGTCATTCAGCCAGATTTCTGCAGAATCCGGAGTCGCACTGTAAGTGCCAGTGATATTCTGCGGTGTCACTGCTACATTGACTGTATAGTCATAAGTGCCGCTGGTCAAGCTGACTGGGTTAGCAGCGAACTGCAGATCTTTCAATGTGATGGCCTCGGCATCCTCAGTCTTATAAAGCTTGTACACCACTTCGGTCGTGACAATGCCGTCCGCCACATCCTTCGGGAGGATAAAGGAGGCAACATGGTTGGAGGGATCCGAGCTGCTGTCAACAGAGGCATATTCTTCACCGTTAATCAGAAGCTTGTCGAAGGTATAGTACATCTTCTGAAGTGTGGTGGTATCTTCAATAAAGACGTCCGTTTTGCTCAGTTTGAACGAGACGAGGACATCATTGCCTTCAACCAGATTTCCGGAGATGCCGGCGATATCTGTTTTATCCCAGTCTCTGATTACATTGACAACGGAAATCTGCTCCGCTCTGAGCTCATAGGTACAAGGTGCAAGCGTTGTGATAAATTTCGGTGTCTGTCCGTCGATCTTCGGGGTTGTGTACTTGACCGTGTAATAGGTCTCAGGATTCTTTCGTGCGGTGATTTCAAAGACAAGCTCGCCGTTCGGAGCAACGCTGTTTGCGGCACTGATATCGTCCTTGGTGACGGTATAGCTATAGGAGTTGTTCTTGCCGCCCGGAATGATGGTTGTTGTACCGGCAAGCTCTGTCGGGACGGACTTGTCTCTCACGTATTTCCGAACCTGAGTAATCTCATAGCCCTCCAGGAGTTCGATACTGAAGCTCACAGTATCGCCGGAGATGACCTGAACATCGCCGGAAACATAGTTTCCGTTGACCGCAAAGCCCTTGATGCCCTGGACCACCGGTGTTCCGCCCTCAGTGATCTGGGTGAAGGTCGCGTTCACACCCTGGTAGTCGGAGGCAAAGGCCACACGGATCAAGTCGGCGCCGGCGCTTTTAACAAAGGTATAGGTGTAGGGATCGGTGGGATCTGGGCGGATGAAGTTGCTTGCCGCGGGAGCGTCGCCAACCAGCTTGCCGTTCAGAGTGACCGCAAAGACATAGTCATTTGGATAGGTAGAACCCAGAATCTTCGCAACACTTATGTCATAGTTTGGCTTCGGGTTGACCTTCACAGTAACAACCTTGCCAACCTCGGCGGTATTCATGAGGCAACCATCATAGATAAAGTCGACTGTGCCGCCTGTTACAGGGATAACGGATCTGTTGATGCTGGAGTAAATGTGGGTACCACCGTCCTGAACAAAACGTGCATTCACCGTCACTTTGCTGTCTGGCATGGTGAAGGTGTTGTCAGAACTCCAGGAGAGGAGCGCATTACCAGCTCCCTTGGAGTTATCCTTTGCATACTGAGCATCGTTCAAATAGTTCATGTTCGGGACAAAGATGACCTGGACAGTGTCGCCAAACTTAGCTATATTGGTCATGTAGGTAATGCTACCTGTGGTCTGATCAATGACATTGAAGTACATACTGCCGTTAGGAGCACCGTTCACTCCGGGCCAAATCGAACTGGAAATGGTATAAGCACTGCGGTTTAGGAACTGTACACCAACTACATTGATATCCTTGGTGCCCATGACGAAGGTGTAGGTGGTGTCGTCTATTTTCTTGAAGCTGCCCATACTAGACCTGTTCGGGATATGGGCGACAAGATTGTTCTCAAAGTCAGAGGTATTGAACGCCCAATTTATGTCAGGAACGAACTTCATCGTGACAGTCTCGCCCTGTTCTACCTGTTTTATCTCTTTATTGCCAACCGTAAAGGTCACCTTGCCGTTACCGATAATGCCAGAATAAGAAACAGTATGATACTGTGTGGGAGCGAAGGCTACTGACAGTTTGATAGGATAGCTCGGCATGGTGAAGCTGTAGTTGCCGGAGGCATCCTTCTTTACATCCACAGCGCTGACCGTACCGTCGGTCTTCTGATAGCTCACACTCTTGGCAGAGTAGTACTGGTTCGGATAAGCAAGAACCGTGACTACATCTCCTGGGAAAGCGGCATCGGATAAAAAGCCGGAAACCGAGGTTTCAAACGAGCCACCCTGTGCCTTGGCTTTTGTAATGGCTAGGCCCTTTTCAAATGCAACGTCCACATAGACGTTGGAGTTCGGCATGGTGAAGTAAT
>CAZMXF010000063.1:0-11101 GCA_964570015.1 uncultured Oscillospiraceae bacterium
TCTTTATAGCTGAAGTGAAAAATATCAGGCGTCATCTTCATGATGACGCCTGTTTTCTGTTGTTGCTGCTGTTTCAGATCCGGATCAGTTCATACTGCCGGCTGCCCAGGCCGATCTCCTCCGCATGCTGAAGTCCCGCTTCCCATTCCGTATCCGGGTGGTTCATGTGGAAATACTCATGGTTCGGATCTTTGTGCCCGAATTCTTTCATGCGGTCTTCCAGCCGGCTCCCCGGATTCACGGGCATTTTGTTGCACAGATCAACGCAGGCCTGATCCAGCGCAACCGGGTCAAACGACGCCAGCATCCCGACATCCGGGATAATGGGTACGTCGTTTTCTGCGTGGCAGTCACAGAAGGGTGAGACATCGCAGATCAGGGAGATATGAAATGCAGGCCTGTCTTTTACAACCGCATAGGCATATTCTGCGATTTTCTGCGCAAGGATTGCCGTGGAATTGCTGACACTTGGTTCAATGGCATCCTTGGGACAGATTGCGAGGCAGCGTCCGCAGCCGACGCATTTGTCGTGGTCGATATGTGCTTTTCCGTTTTCAACCGACGGACCGCCGTGTGCACAGATGCGGACACAGGAACCGCAGCCGACACAAAGTGCCGGATCCACAACGGGTTTTCCTTCCCAGTGCTGCTCCATCTTTCCGGAGCGGGAGCCGCTGCCCATACCGAGATTTTTGAGGGCGCCGCCGAAGCCCGCCTCTTCATGCCCTTTAAAGTGGCTCAGGGAAATCACCACGTCGGCATCCATAATGGCCTGTCCGATCTTGGCTTCCTTGACAAGCGGCAGATTGATCGGAACATGCGCCTCATTGGTTCCCTTAAGTCCGTCTGCAATGATCACATGACAGCCCGTCTGCAGCGGAGAAAAGCCATTGAGATAGGCCGTATCCATATGGTCAAGGGCATTTTTACGGCTGCCGACATAAAGGGTGTTGCAGTCGGTGAGAAACGCTTTTCCTCCGAGCTCCCGCACATAATCCACCACGACCTTTGCATACTGAGGCCGGAGATGGGCAAGATTGCCGAGTTCTCCAAAGTGGATCTTGATGGCGGCATAGTGATCCGCAAAGTCGATCTTTTCAAACCCCGCCCGTTTCAACAGCCGGTGCAGCTTCTGCGGCAGCGTCTCGCTGGGGGTGGCGTGGAAATCGGTAAAGAATACTGCGCTTTTTTCCATTGATATCTCTCCTTCAAGTGGATTTGCGAAGCGGAATACCAGTCTCTGTCTTCAACCGGATCTTTCTTTTCACATCTTTCATCTGTTGTGTCTAAAAGATACCATAACATGCGTTATTTTGCAATTCTTTCATGATCATTTTGATTACGTGCAAAATCTTTCATTTATCAGCACAGTCTTTTTCTCACCGGTTCAGAATAACCGAAGCGTTTGGGCTTTTTACTCCGCCCAGGTTCCGTTCCGGAAGATGGCGGCGCTGCTGCCGTCCGGACGATAGCCTGTGATGCTCAGGTCGTCCGCGCCCACCATGAAATCGACATGGATGATCGAGTCATTGATTCCGGCGGCTGCCGCTTCCTCCGTTGTGAGACGGTCTCCGTCCGGCAGGACCTCCTTGAAGCCCTGCCCTACCGCAAAGTGGCAGCAGGCGTTCTCGTCGAAGAGGGTGCTGTAGAACAGGAATCCGCACTGATTGACCGGCGACTCCTTCGGAACCAGCGCCACCTCGCCCAGCATGCAGGCGCCCTCGTCCATGTGCAGCATTTTGTTCAGAAGATCCTGACCCTTTGCGGCTTTGCACGAAACGGCTTTCCCCTCCGAGAACGTGATGGAAAAGTCTTCGATCAGCTGTCCGTTCCAGCTCAGCGGTTTCACAGCCACAAGTGTCCCTTCGCATTTCCCGGCCATCGGGGAGGTGAAGATCTCTTCTGTCGGCATGTTCGGAATGTAATACACTCCGTTCTCGCAATTGATCGAACCGGCACCCTCCCAGTGAGCCTCCGGAATCAGCGCCACCGTGAAGTCCGTCCCATTGCTGCTCTCATAGCGCAGGCTGGTAAAGCCCTGGGCATTGAGCCAGGTGCTCTTTTTCTCGATCCGATCGGTGTGAGCACGCCAGGCATCCACCGCGTCTTCATGATCCGAGATCCGGACCGTGCGGAATACGGCGTCATAGAGCAGCTCCATTGCCTCTTCATCGGATCTCCCGGGGAAGCATTTTCTTGCCCAGGCTTCCGACGGCAGTGCGGCAATGCACCACTGATGCCGTCCGTCGATCTCGTCGCGATAGGGCTTTGCCACAGCGGCGCGGCTCTGCATGACGCGCGAGAGCTTTTCCGGATCCAGCCCTGCCAGCGCGTCCGGGTCCTCGGACTCGATAAAGATCCGTACCGGCAGATCCTCCGTCATCTGGCGGAGCTTTTCTTTCTCCCAGGGGAGAGTCTCGGAGAGAACCGCCTCTTCCGCATAATGGTAATGGAGCCGGTTCTGCCCGTCTGAGAGCCAGTTCAGATTGACCTTCTTCGCTCCGGCGAGATAGGCTTCTTCTGTGATCAAGGCGGCAAACTCATGCTGCTCGACGGCAATGCTGAGTTGTACCACCTGTCCCGGCTGCACATTGGCGCCGGTGCGCACAATCAGGCGTGCGTATTCGGATAATTTTTCCTTACTGATCTGCATAGCGTGACCTCTTTTCTGTTTTCACCCCGTCAGTTTAGTACAAAGCGCCCGAGATGGCAAGCAGAGAATTTGAGCAGAGCTTATACGCAGAATCCCCGAATCATCCCGAGCATTATTCTTTTAAACCATATAAAGGACCCTTAGATTCTTCGCCTTTGAGAAAGTATAGATACACGAAATAGGCGTTTTCATGCAAATATACTTGTACGAAATATTGACTTTTCGTTATATTTGGATATAATGAAAACTGAGGTGATCGGTATGGCTATTGCAACAAAAGAACAGCTTCTAAAGGTCTTGCGCGCATTTAACCCGTGGTGGACATCTGGTGTCGTCCCTTCAAGCTTCACAAAAGAATATCGCCGCTTTGCTTATTATGAGGCGATGAAGCGTTTGGATCAAAAAGACATTAGACGAACGGTTGTCCTGACGGGTACCCGCCGTGTTGGAAAAACAACGATCGAGTATCAGATGATTGATACTCTTATAAAACGTGGGGTATCTCCTGCTCAGATTGTATTTATTTCTCTGGATCACCCCATGCTTAAGCTCAGCAACTTAAGTGACATCTTAGAGTGCTATCACGAAAATGTTTGGCCTACACAGGATGTATACTATTTCTTTGACGAAATACAGTATGCAAGTGGCTGGGATAAGTGGCTTAAAACAATCTATGATATTCAGCCGGACACCAAGTGCGTTGCTACTGGGTCTGCAAGCCCTGCTCTTATCAGAGGAAGTGCAGAAAGCGGCGCTGGTCGGTGGAGTGTTATTCAGGTACCAACTCTGTCATTTTATGAATATTGCGCGTTAATCGGAGCAAAGATGCCAAATCTTGGTCCGGAAGTTCGTCCGACTGCTTTTTTGCGGATGAGCCAGCAGCAGCGTACACAAATAATGCTTAAACTCGGTCCTGTACAGAATCATTTTAACCGATACCTGACTGTCGGGGGCTTCCCGGAACTCGCAACTGCTACGGATGACGTTATGGCCCAGCAAATAATGCGCGAGGACGTTGTTGATAAAGTCCTAAAGCGGGACCTGCCTTCTCTGTACAATATCAGAAGCCCCCTTGAACTTGAAAGAATCTTCTTGTATCTGTGCAATATATCTTCCAATATCGTTTCTTTTACCACAATAGCTAAAGAACTTGACGGAGTGACCAGGGCGACGGTTGAAAGCTATGTAAAATATTTGGAAAGCGCAAATCTAATCTACCAAAGTTGGCCTGTTGATATTGGCGGGCGAAAAGCCCTGAAGGTCCAGCCCAAAATCTACATTGCCGATGCAGCCATTCGGAATGCAGTTTTGATGGATGACGATTTACTGACGAATCCAATAGAGTTGGGAAAAGTTGTTGAAACAACTGTCTATAAACACGTTGCAAGTTTTTACTATCAATTGGCAACACGGGTTGGGTACTCCCGCGGTGGCCCAAAAGATAAAGAGGTTGACATTGTAGTCGATTATCCGAACATTAAAAACATCCTGATCGAGGTAAAGTACCGTGAACAGGCGCCAATTCCAGATGACGACGCTATTGTGGAACTAAGCAAGAATGCCAGTGCAGCCATCGTTGTTACAAAGCGAGCAGATGATTACGGGACACAGCGTACTCCGGATGGACGAGAAATCATTCGAATTCCAGCTTTTGCGTTCCTTTATCTCCTCGGGAATGCGGAGAGACACGGTTATAAGGGCAAGGAATAGCTCTATATGCGCTAATCCAAATAAAGGACAGCTAATATGAAGATTACAAACCAACAGATTTACAAAGAGGCTTCTGCTATACTCAAATCCTTGTACGGAGAAAGCGCACGCTTTCGCGATGGTCAGTATGAGGCAATTGAGGCAACTCTCCTTAACCGGAGAACGCTTGTGGTTCAGCGCACCGGATGGGGAAAGAGCATGGTTTACTTCACATGTACGAAGCTCCTTCGCGATTGCGGTGCAGGCGCAACATTTGTTGTCAGCCCGCTTCTCGTCCTCATGCAAAATCAAATAGAGGCTGCTGAACGAATAGGGCTGTGTTGTGAAGCATTGAACAGTCAGACCAAAGATCGACGGGAAGAAGTACTTCAGGGAATAATTGATGGGGCGATTGACCTTGTCCTTGTAACTCCCGAGACCTTGTTTACAAATGATGTGCAGGCAGCTCTTCCGCGCATGAGAATCGGCTTGTTTGTAATAGATGAGGCGCACTGCATCTCTGACTGGGGCCATGATTTCCGCTTGGAATACAGTCGGTTGAAAGAGGTGTTGCGTGTCCTTCCCTCCAATGTGCCGGTGCTGGCAACGACAGCCACGGCGAATGACCGCGTGGTGGATGATTTGAAAGTGCAACTTGGCGATCAGGTCTTTGTTTCAAGAGGCCCGCTGACGAGGGAATCCTTATACATTCAGGTCATTCGTCTGCAGAAAAAGGCCGAGCGCTATGCCTGGATCCTGGAAAACATCAACCGGATACCGGGGTGTGGGATCATTTACTGTCTGACGCAGCGTGACTGCGATTATCTGGCGGATTTTCTGCAGAAAAACGGAATCTCTGCACTCTCATACTACTCCCGGGATGGCGAGGAGGAAGCAAAGAACCGAGAGGCAGAAGAAGCACTAAAACACAATGAAATCAAAGCCCTCGTTGCTACGATCAAGCTCGGTATGGGTTATGACAAAGAGGACATTTCGTTTGTCATCCATTTCCAGATGCCAGCAAACATCGTTTCCTATTACCAGCAGATTGGCCGCGCCGGGCGAAATATCGACCGGGCCTACGTTATCCTGATGACCGGCCAGGAGGACGAGGATATCCTGCGATATTTCATCGAAACGGCGTTTCCGACAAAAGAGGAAACGGAAAAGATCATCGCCTGCATCACAGAACATGAGGGCATGAGCCAGAGAGACCTGGAAGCAAGACTGAATTTGAAACGAAACCGTATTGAAAATGCTCTCAGGTTCATGCATAACGACGGCTTCATCTATAAAGAAAAATCAAAATACTATGTCTCGCCCAAACCCTTCGTTTATGACGCCGCACACTACAGTGCAGTACGCGCGCTTCGCTACCGAGAAATGGAACAGATGAAAGAGCTCGTGCGCACAAAAGAGTGTTTCAGCAAATTCATTGTCCGTGCGCTGGATGACCATACAGCGACAGATTGCGGTCACTGCGCCAACTGTACGGGATCTGTCTTGCCAGAAAGAGCTTCTTTTGAGACAGAGGAAAAAGCGTCCGTTTACCTTAATGGGCGTACTCTTACGATTTCGCCCCGAAAACAATGGATCCCTTCCGATGTTACAGATGGAAAGAGAATCAAGTATGTCAATCAGGAAGGCATATGTCTTTCGCGTTATGGAGATCCGGGGTATGGAGAGTTGGTCAAGCGCGACAAGTACTCCCGGGAAAAGAGATTCTGCGACGAGTTGGTCGGCAGAAGCGCGCAGCTTCTGCGCCCTTACCTTGTTGAAAACAGGATCACGCACATCACCTGCGTTCCATCCCTGAGAAGCGACATCGTCATGGACTTTGCGAAAAGACTTGCCGCAAGCTGCAGTATTCCTTTCGTCGAGCTATTGGAAAAGACACCGGCAAATCAACAAAAAGAGATGGAAAACAGCGCCCATCAGTGTGCAAATGCGGTTCGCTCTTTTTCTGTGATCGATGGGGCGGACATTCCGGAGCGTGTTTTACTTGTAGATGATGTAGTGGATTCACGCTGGACGCTCACCGTTTGCGGATCCCGACTGATGGAAAAGGGATGCAAAGAAGTATATCCCTTCGCGTTGGCTGACAGCAGCCAAAAGGAGGCTTAAAGTGATGAATGACAGATCTACAGCCATCGCAGTCCTGTGTAGTCATCTTTGCACAGGGGAAGGCGTAACTCCGCTTGAACCAAAAGAATACAGTTCCTTTGCAGCTTTGCTGAGATCTAAAAAAATAGACCCGGAAGACATCCTTCGCTTTGGAAAGCAGGACTTTATTCAGCTGCTTGACATGACTGAGATCCAGGCAGAGAGATTCCTCCGACTGCTTGACCGAAGCGCCAGTCTCAGTTTTGAGATAAGCAAATATGAGAGTATGGGAATTGTGGTTTTGACACGTGCGGATGCAGCATATCCGAAAAAACTGAAGGAAAAGCTTGGAAATACTTGCCCACCTCTCTTCTATGCTGCAGGCGATTCAACAATTGCAACTCGGCCGACAATCGGCTTTGTCGGTTCTCGATCTATTAGTGAAAGCGACATTCTTTTCGCGCAGTCGGCGGTGCGAAACGTTTTGAAAAACGGGCATATCGTTGTGTCCGGAGGTGCAAAAGGCTGTGACAGCGTTGCAGAGGAAACGGCACTGGATGCTGGAGGGGCAGCGATCGCATATCTCTCAGATTCCATGATGCGAAAGCTCAGAAATGCGAAAACTCTCCAGGCTGTGCAACAAGGAAAGCTCTTTCTGCTGTCTGTGGTCAAACCAGATGCGGGATTCAATACCGGAGTTGCCATGATGCGCAACAAGTATATCTATGCGCAGTCTGAGGCAACATTGGTCGTTAAGTCCGACTACAACAAAGGCGGCACCTGGAGTGGCGCGACTGAAAACCTAAAGAACCACTGGGCACTCACGTTATGCCGGAATCACCTGTCATATCCCGGCAACAAAGCGCTGATCGAAAAAGGCGCCATCCCGGTCGATGATGACTGGGACGGCAACATTCATGCATTCACGGTAAAGGAAACGCCGGAAAGCGTGCAACAACTAAGCTTATTCGGCGACGCAGAATAAACTTTATAGAGGCAAATGACAAAGATCCCCCGAGGAGCATGGACATGCTTTTCCGGGGGTTCTTTTTGTAAAACTTCACAGCATTTTGGTGCTCTTTCCGTCGCTGCTGATAACGTTGAGAGTGGTTTTTGAATCAAAAATCCAGACGTATCAAGATTTTGAGGCTCTTTGTGCAAGATTTTTGAACCGTTGCGGATACGCACAGTCAACTGTCATTTTTCAGTAGTTATGTACAGATTCCAGCCCATGCGACTGTCTAATTCGACCATCGCCAGACAGAAAATTTCCCAATCTCTCCATGTTGTCACCTGCGAGTCCCGATTTTGGATTTATTTGGAAGCACAGGGCCTATCTGGAAAAACAGGTTTGTAAAAAATTAAATGTAAAAGTGTAAAAAAATAATTGACATATATGAGCTGAACATATATAATACTCCCATCGGAGGTAATTATTATGTATGAGGTTGGCGATCTGTTTGATAAGCGAAGTGTTGTTGGTGCACGTCTGGAAGAGATTCTGTCGGAGCAAGGATATTCCAAGTCGAAGTTCTGTAAGATGTGTGGTATTTCTCGACCTACCATAGATAAACTGCTTTCTGGAAACTTAACATCAAAAGCAAATTTTGAGAAGCATGTTAGCAAGATTCTCAATGCGCTCTCTCTTACACCGGACATGTTGTTGGGACGCGCTATAAATGTTTACACAAAAGTGCGTGAGATCAGAACGATCCTGCACATAAAAGAGGAAGATATTACTGGAGCAACCTCTATTACTCTTAAACGGCTGCGTGAAATTGAAGCTGGTGATTCTGCAACAAAAGCTGAATTGCGAGACATTGCGACGTGTTTAGGAACAAGTACAAGCTGTATCGATGGAAGCTATTTTTTCCCTCCTCAGGTCTCACGGCCAGAGTTAATTCTTGATGTGTACAGTGGAGACAGAGATCGGAACGTAATGAGCGGATTCTGGGGACACCTCGGTATTCAACCTGTTCATTCCGATACTTTTCTGTGGTATCCCATCACGGACCACACCTATGATCTTCTCTGTGAACGAATGGAAAAGCCGCGCTTAGTAGTCCCATGCATGAATAATAAGTTGCTATATCTCAATCCTCAGAATATTAATAATATTTGCTTGCTTGAGGACGCTCGTGATGCGCCGGGATTCGCAAATTGGGATCCAGCCGTCGGAGAGGGGGAGATTCCTCTCGTTGTTTATGAAACACTTGGAGACTTTTTATATTACTCTGAAATTAACGAGACGCCGCCAGCGGATGTAATATCTCCCGCATTATTTGACTTTCTAAAAGATTTAATCCGTGAAAAAGCGTGGACGGAGGACTACATTGCAGATATTACCCAGGAGATTATGATTCGATACAACGATGGAAATACTCTCACAAATGGCATTGACTTTTATAACGACAACGGAATCATTGACGAAATAGACATGGTTTATGAGTTTGGCGAACCTATAGGCCGCGAAAAGTATGTCTACTTCCGTGATCACGATGAGGCAATTACATTTATAAATACTGATAACATTTCGGTTATTGAACTTCCGCTTGTCCAGACAGAAGCGGCAATATATAGAGGTCAAGTAGATGCTCTTGAAGAGAATAACAAGTCACTGGAAACGGAGGATGACTGATGCAGCAAGAGTTTGAACAGGCAGGAAAGCTTCTGATCTAACCTTCAATAGACTGTCGCAAAACAGCCCTCAAGAAATAAGATGTCGAGGCTGCCAAAAAAGGAGGTCTCGACATCTTGTTTGTGATAGTTAGTATATGAAAAAACTGTACCGAAAATAATCACATATGGATTCTAGTAGTAAGAATCAAATCATATCAAAGCTATAATCTTCATTGCTCCCTCTGCAGCACTTCACAGCTCCTGATACGCTTGGATCACCTCGGTGGCCAACTCGCAGAGTTCTGCCGTTTCATTTCTTCCGCTCTGGTCAAAAAGGGTATATTCCACATCTCCCAGTGTAAAAAGTGCAAAACTGTAATCATACTCCACGATTTCGTCAGCGCCAAAAGAGACATAGTAGTGCCCCGCCTCCTCCGCCGCAAGATCCTCTTCGGTCTTTTCATAGTCTGGAGGGACAAACTTAAAGTGATCCCTGCTGAACCGTACTTCGATTCCGTCGATCTCCTTTGTCTCATTCGGTTCCTGTTTCTTCCTTTCCGTTGGCAGCTCCAGAACCGGGGAGAGCGTCAGCGAGAGATCCTGTTTTCCGTCCCGCTCATACTCGACATAGACCATATAGTATTCCTTCAGGATCTCATTGTCATCGCCGTAGGCGGCCTCCCCTCCGACATTCAGAGTCTTGAATTCATATCCGTTTGAAAACCGCGCCGGTGCCGTGATGGGATATCCGGCGATTTTTTCTGCTCTGGGGAGCGCATCGAGTGTATCAAAGGTGCCGGTATCCTTCATCAGATGGGTTACGGTTCCGCGGACTATACCCGAGACAGCATAGGCGGAGGTAATAAACAGGATAGAAATCACGGCGGCAATTAATGTAATTCTCAGTGTCTTTTTTGTTTTCATGCTTGGATCGTTCTCCTTTCCGGGGAGAAGTTCCTGCTCGAGCCGTGCCCGGATCCGGGCGGACACTTCGGGATCCAGCGTGATTTTGTTATATGAGTCGACAAAGCGTTTATCAGGCATCAAGATCTCCCCCCAATTCCTTTTTCAGCAGTTTTCTGGCCCGGGATAGCCGGGTCTTGATCGTATTGGACGGCTTGTGCAGCATGCGCCCAATCTCATCCACCGAATATCCCTCATAGTAATACAGATAGATTGCCGTTTTATATCGGTCCGGAAGGCGAAGGATCGCCCCCATCAGGTCATCCGCCTCCGGAGGCGGTACAGCCAGATCTCCGTGTTCCTCAAGCGATTCATGCTTCCTGCTTTTACTTCTCAGCATATCCCGGCAGATGTTGCTAACCGTGACGATCAGCCACGCCTTTTCATGCTGTGGATCCGAGAACGAGGGCCTGCTGCGCAGATATCGAAGAAAACACTCCTGCAGGGCGTCTTCACTGTCATATTGGTTTTTCAGATAGGTAAAGGCAATGCGGTAGATCATCGGCGCATGTTCGTAATAGACTTTCATGACCGTTCTCTCTCCGCGCTGCTGCGCATCATTCATAGCTTCCTCCCGTCCGAATGCGATGTGAATTCCTTGAAAGCGGCTTTCACTGATAAAACGAAGCAACACGCCCAAAAGTTTCACTCCATGGTATAATACAAGAACGCAAAGCGGCAGGGTATCATACCCTGCCGTCTGCAATATTATGATCCTGTTTTGATCCGGCTTCTCTGCTCCGCGTGCTTCCGCTTACAACCCCTTGCGGACGCGGTTGTAATTGATGAGGCAGCCTGCCTTGACGATTTCTCTCTCTTCCGCGGTCATGTCCGCCACATAGAGAGAGAGCTCCTTTGCCTCGCCGTTTCTGATCCAGTAGGCCCGGATGTCTGTGAGATTACCGTCAAGAGCGCTGCGGATCCCGGGGACATAGATATAATCACCCACTTCGAATGCCGGCTCTTCCTTCATCTGGAAGGGGACCATCCCCCAGTTCATGACGTTGGAGCGATAGCGCTTGGTGGCATACTCCTTTGTGATGTTGGCGAGGCCGCCGATCACGCGCTGGCAGG
>CAZMXF010000064.1:0-11036 GCA_964570015.1 uncultured Oscillospiraceae bacterium
CGCGTGCCAGCATAAAACCGTCGATTTGAAGAAAATCGGCGGTTTTTGGTATTTTATGAGCGATTTAGTTTTCAGAGAAACCGGAATAGTTCAACAATAATTCAACTTGCCTGAAAAATTCAACCATTTCCGAGGAAAACCCGGGAAAGAATGTCGGCATTTTGCTGGTCCGCTTCTTCGATCACATGAGCGTAAATATCTGTTGTTGTGGAAACCTGAGAGTGTCCAAGACGCTTTGAAACGGAAACAGGATCGACGTGCTCATAGATCAGCATGGACGCCATTGTGTGCCGGAACTTGTGCGGATTGATGTGTGGGAGCTTGTGACGTTTAGCAAAACGGTCAAGCCAGGTTGTCACGCTGTCCGGATGCATGGGGGAGCCGTCTTCCTGTGTGAAAAGCAGTCCTTCCGGGTTTTTATAGAAAGCACCTTTCTTTTTTGCGTCTGCCTCTTGAACGGTTTTCCAGGTGGTCAGAAGGTCCATTGTTTTCTGTGGTAGGACTATCCAACGGACAGAGCCAGCGGTTTTTGGAGTATCCTGATAAACTCCAATATCACGAGAATAGAGAACATTGTTCTTGATGTGAATGCGATTGTTCACAAAATCAACAGTGGCCCACTTTAAGCCGAGGATCTCACCGCGACGCGCTCCTGTGATTAATAACAAGTGTGTGATAACCTTCCATTTGAACGGTTCTTTTTCCAGGGTGGCAAGGATCGCCGGAAGGTCCGCAGATTGAAGGCTGTGAATATCCTTTCTCTCTGCTTTTGGCGGTTCGGCGTTTGCCGCCACGTTATAAGGGATCAGACCTTCTTTTACTGCCTGCTTCAAAACAGTTGAAATCAATCTGTGATGCTCTGTCACTGTCTTTGGTGACAGGGCTTTGTTTTCGTTCACAACAAGGAAAGTCTTTTCAAACTTCAACCCGGCGGCTTCGGTGATGGCCGCAGCGGTTTTTGCGCTGCAGGTATCACCACGCACGGCAGCGGAAACAGTGCATTCAGCAAGGCCCGTTGCTCTGGATATAGCCGCTCTTGTGATGTGCTTTTCTTTCAGAACCGCAGCGAGATCAACCATAGATTTTGCAGAGGTCGCTTTTACGGTGGTTTTTGATAGCTTAGTATAGAGGCGGTTCAGATCGTCGGCCCGGAGGTCCTTAAGCTTAATATGTCCGATTTCTGGATAAATCCGCTCTGTGAGGTCCTTATAGCTTGCTATCGTGCTGTGTTTCGCGCCCCGTTGTTCTTTTAGGTCAATGACATAATCACAATACTCTGAGAACTTCCGGCGGCTGTCGCTGGTTGTTCCTTCTCTACATTCTTTCTCAAAGGTTGCAGCGAAAGCTTCGGCCTTTTTTCTTGCGCTGTCTTCCTTCCAGGTGGGGGAAACGTCAAAGGTTGCGGTCCAGGGCTTCAATTGCTTGCCAGATGCATCACGGCCACGGAAAACCCGGATTGAGTACGAGATCAATTTCCCGTTTTTGTCTCTGCGTTCCTGAATATTAGCCATCTTGTTCATCTCCATTCTTTTTTACAATAAGATTTGATAATCTGACAGATAGAAATCCACTGAGCTCATCCAGAATCTCACCGATCTGTGAATAGTAGATAATAATTTTTCTGTTGCCTCGCTTTATATAGAAATAGTCTTCTGTCTTAATCCCTGTACCATCGTCTGCAGAAACTAAGCAGTCAGTACCAGCGGGAATAACAGTAAATCCGCAGCCGGCAGCAAGACGAGTAAAAGTTTCTACTTTTTCCGAAGCGGTAATAATACATCTTTGGTAAAAAGAATCAAATTCTTCGTTATCGGTAATAAAATCGGTCATACCCATGATATAGTCGACTTTTACACCTGGGAAGTATTCTGCGATCTTCTGAGCACTCTTTAAAGTAATTGTTCGCTTCCCGTTTAGCATTGCATTTAGGTTTGTTGTCTCGATGTTCATACTAATTGCAAGGCCTCTCTGCGTCTTTTTATCTTCTGGATGCTCGTTATTCCACCATTCAAAAAGGGATTTTGCACGCAAGCTGGGCTCTTTTGATAATTCTTTATTCATGTTACACCTCCAAGTTATCAAAATAGTTCAGAATAAAAAAACGTTTTGAGAATTACGAAAGGTATCAAATTATGATAACATATTATCACGTTATCGATAACTTGTCAAACGAAAAATGTCACTATTTCGAGGAAGGAGAAAAAATGAGAGAAGATCTTAATTATCCGACAATCCGGCAGGCGGCTCGCCGTGGCCCACTGTCAGAGTGCTATCTCAGATTACTACATAAACAGGGAAAACTTCCCGGGTTTTACGTCGGAAGTCATTTTAGAGTTAACTACAGCGCTCTATTAGAACAACTCCAGAATGAGAGTTTCAGATCCGAGGTGTAGGATGATAAAGAAAAAGACCGCCCTGGCAGATCAGACCGAGGGCGGTGAAGGATGTCGACAGATGGCTTTCGCAGGCGTATTTGATTACGATGTTGATTTTACCACATCCCGAACAACTCCGCAACAGATTTCGGATCTGCTTATGCATGGATCAGTGAATGCCATCCCGCTCCGGGAGCTGGAGCGCCTGACTGGGCTGGACGGTCGGATAATTCGCCGGATGATACAAAAAGAAAGGGCTGCGGGCGCCTGCATTTGCTGTGACAACAAAGTCGGCTATTTCCTGGCCGAGGACGAGGCAGAACGTGCAATGTGCGTTCGATCTATGCGCCACAGGGCCCTTGAGGTCATGCGGACAGCGAGTGCAATAGAAAATGCGGAGGTAGTGTAATGGCTGATGCAAAGCAAAAACCAGGAGTCATGCTTTACTTTGACAGTATCCGGCCAGCACTTAACCGCCTGGACAATGAGCAATGCGGCGCCTTGTTCCGTGCAATCCTTGACTATGGGGAATTTGGGACTGTTTCAGATCTTGAGCCAATGACAGGGATGGTATTTGACCTTCTTCGGCCAAAGATCGACAGAGACGCGGAAAAGTATGAGGAAAGCCGCGAGCAGCGGCAACATGCTGTGTATGCCAGGGAAGCAAAACGGAGAGGTGAACAACCGCTGACATTTTCCGAATGGCGCTTACATCGGGAGTTATCGAGCGATAACCGGCCGATACCTCCCGATAACGAAAACATCGGGCCGTATCCATCTACAACTACATCTACATCTATAACCCAAACTCCAACCCCAACAACATCAACATCTACATCGACAACCAGAGCTAGAAAGGGAACTAGAGAGGGAGGCGAGGGGGAGGAAGAGGGAAAACCGGAACAGCTTTATTCACAATGGCTGAATGCGCTAGAGTCCGGAAATATGGAAAGAGGTCTTACAATCAGTAATGAACTATATCGTTTGGGCTTTGATGTAGATCTCAGGACAAAAGAACTGAAGAGGAGACAGTAGCAATGCTCATAACAGTTTATCAGGGGCGAGCGAAGAAAACTAGGACGGCGAGCGTATACATGTATGATAAAGGTGTGAAACTCAGAATAGAAAATGCTCCAACAGATCCGTATTTCATAGAATTTGAGAATGGGCAGAAAGCAACACCTGTCAATAACGTTGTTGAGATCCCGGACGATTTGTTCCTGAATGCCGGAGAAGTCGAGTTTTACATAGTCGTAAGAAATGGAGAGGCAGTGAATACGCTATGCACATTTGTGATTCCGGTTTCGTGGAGACCAGCAAGACCATAGACCGCAGGCCAGTAGAACAAATGAAAAAAGACGGTTATGAGCACTTATGACCAAAGGAAAGGAAGAAAAATGACAGACCGGCAACAGAAAGCACTTGCAGCACTGATCCGGGCACCAACTGTGGAGGCTGCTGCGCGGTCATCCAGAATCGGCTATGGCACAATTCGGCGCTGGCTGCGCGAAGATGAAGAGTTTAAGGCAGCATATAAAGCCGCCCTGGATGAGATGGTAGATGATGCTGCAGCACAGGCGAAACACAGTCTTTCTCTTGCCTTTGACACGCTTTCAGAGATCATGCAGAAAAAAGGAATCAGTCCAACAGTCAGAGTGAGCGCAGCAAGGGCAGCGCTTGAATTTACCTTACGTCTGATCGAAGTAAACGATATTGTACCGAGGCTGGAGGCGTTGGAAAATGATCAGGGAGATTAAGAAGCGACTCAAACGACTTGAGCAAAGGATCTGGACAAAGCTTCCGCTCTGGCCGGATGACAGCGACGGCTTTCTTGCTGCATTGGGTGTTGATATTCGTCGATATGCAGTTACAAACCAGAACGGCTCAACGGGCTATGATGCAATCCGCGCTTTGTCAGATCTCGCCGCGGAGGACTGGAAAGAATGAGTATCAAGGGGAGGCTGCAAAGGTTGGAGCGAAAAATGGCGCCACAGAATGAGTACACCCCGAAAGAGGATCAAAAAAAACTGCTGGAGGCGTTCATTGAGATTGAGACTGTTTTCAATGGGCGACCGCCAACAGATGAAGAAATCGAAGCTGAACGGCAAAGGTTGGCACAGCCTATTAAGAAATACTCACATGAAGAATGGAACCGGATACAGGATGAAGTTGAACGATTATTTGATGAATACGCTAGAGGAGAAGGTGATGAAGGTGTTGTATAAAAGATATTCATGGAAGTGGTTTGCACGCCCGATGCTGGATTCACTCAAAGATGACGATCTCAGTGCAGCCGAAATGAAGATCGCGAAAAGAGAAGTCGTAAAGGCATCGAAGCGTTGTGCTGAAGCTTTTGCAATCGGAAAAAATGATGCTGCTTCCGGAAGAAAAAAGGTCAACCTCATGAAGGTGCTGGAAGAAAGCGGCAAACAAAGAAACTATCCATTCAAACAGCCAATTGCACAGGCTTATGAACTTGGATATTTAAAGGGGGCGCGAAAATGAATGTATTTGACCTGTTTGCCAAGCTCACGCTTGACACATCTGAATATGAAAGCGGTCTGAATAACGCAAGAGGCAGCGCCGAAAAGGGCGGCTCAAAGATTGGCGCCGCGCTCGGCACTGTCGGGAAAATGGCGGGAGCGGCACTTGCGGCGGCAACCACAGCTGCGGTTGGCTTCGGTGCTGCGTCTGTCGCAACTGGTGCAGAGTTCGACAAGTCCATGTCTCAGGTCGCCGCGACGATGGGCTACACGGTAGACGAGCTGAACGACTCCACTTCTGAAGCGTCTCAAAACTTCAACCGGCTCAGAGACTTCGCGCAGGAGATGGGCAGTTCGACTGCGTTCTCCGCATCGCAAGCCGCCGACGCTTTGAACTATATGGCACTGGCAGGGTACGACACGGAGAAATCAATCAGTATGCTACCGTCCGTCCTTGACCTTGCCGCTTCTGGCAATATGGACTTGGCTCGTGCTTCCGATATGGTGACGGACACGCAGTCGGCACTCAACCTGTCCACAGAAGAAACAAGCACCTTGATCGACCAGATGGCAAAGACAGCATCCAGCTCGAACACCTCGGTGGAACAGCTCGGTGATGCTATGCTGACCATCGGTGCTACAGCGAGAGACGTTTCAGGCGGCACGACGGAACTGAACTCTGTGCTTGGCGTCCTTGCTGATAACGGTATCAAGGGAAGCGAAGCTGGCACTCACCTGCGAAACATCCTGCTCAAGATGAACCCGGACACCAAAGCCGCTGCGGAGGCTTGGGATCAGCTTGGCGTTGAGGCTTATGACGCAGAAGGCAACCTCAGACCGCTCCCGGACATCTTCCAAGAGCTGGACAAAGCTATGGACGGGTTTACAACGCAGGATCGTCAGAAGATTCTCAGCGATATGTTCAAGGAGACTGACCTCGCATCTGTGAACGCTCTTCTTGGCACACAGGCAGAACGGTGGACTGAGCTTGGCGCGAAGATTGACGACGCGAGCGGCGCGGCAAAGAACATGGCTGAGACTCAGCTTGACAACCTTGCCGGTGATGTCACGAAGTTCTCATCTGCTCTTGAAGGCGCAAAGATCATGCTCAGCGACCAGTTGACGCCAACCTTGCGGAACTTTGTACAGTTCGGCACTGAAGGCGTCTCAACCCTGACGGATGCGTTCAAGGAGAACGGTCTTCAGGGAGTATTTGACGCTCTTCCGGGTGTCATTGAAAAAGGCGTTGACATGATCTTCGAAATGCTTCCGAAGTTCGTTGACGCCGGTCTTGCGCTTCTTGAAGGTCTTATCAAAGGCATCGTCAACAACCTGCCGAAGCTGGTTGACGCCGCAATCAAGATCATCACAACACTGGTTGAAAACATCTCAGACAATATAGACCAGTTGATTGACGCCGCCCTTGCGATCATCACAGCACTTGCTGACGGTTTGATTGAAGCACTTCCGAAGCTGATCCCGGTTATCGTGAAGATCGTCACAACACTGGTTGAAAAGTTCACGGAACCGGATACGCTTTTCAAACTGAGTGAAGCTGCGTTCAAGATCCAGGCTGCTCTGGCAGAAGGACTCATAAAAGCTATCCCGGAGCTTCTGAAGTCCGTTCCGGTCATCATCAAGAACCTTCTGGAAGTAATCATCAACTATGTTCCTCAGATGGTCAAAGGCGGCGAGGAGCTTATCAAGGGAATTGCAAGCGGATTTGCCAGTGCTGCCGGTGAGCTTGTAAATTCCGCAAAGCAGCTGATTGAAAAGGTGAAGGACGCTTTCAAGGATCTGATCAACAAGGCCCGTCAGTGGGGCGTTGACATGATCCAGAACCTGATCGAAGGCATCAAATCCAAAGTCTCCGGAGTAGTGAACGCGGTCAGCGGGATCGCGTCAAAGGTGAAAAGCTTCCTCGGATTCTCCGAACCGGAGGAAGGGCCGCTGTCTGACTTCCACACATACGCACCAGATATGATGAAGCTGTTCGCCCAGGGCATCAAAGACAACACAAGGCTGGTCACGGATCAGATCCGCAGCAGCTTCGACTTCGGGAATTTTGCCACAGCCGGTGTGCCATCACTGGCCGGAGGCAGCGGAAGCACAACCAACACCTACAACATCACAGTAAACGGCATTGAAGAGCTTGAAGAACTGCTGAACTGGTACCAGAGCCGCCAGGTGAGGGCAAGGATGGCGTAAGAATACTCAGAAAATTCAGTCCCTAAAAAGGGCAGGTTATCAGAAAGGACAAAAAATGAACGACAGAACAAAATGGTTTTTTAATGATTGGTGCAAATACCGCGCCGGGCTGCGCGAGATTTGGGCGAGCTTCGACCAGGGCATGAAAGAGATCGAAGCCATGAAAGGCAGCAGGCGCTATACCGAGCGCTGCGATGAGATCACAACGGCAAGAGACAATGCAATTCACAATCTTCGGACGAAATTTCAGAATGAGTTTTCTGTGACGATTGAGGGAATGCGGCAGAGTGTGAACACGCGGCCAGCAACTCCACCGAGCGCCGATCAACTCGCGATTTTGCAAACCCTGAATCTGAGGAAGAAAGTCAGTGTCGAAGATCTGGAAATGGCAGAACGAAGCATGAGCGGCAATGATTTTGCCCTTGCTGCTCTTCAGGATATTGCCGTTGCAAAGGGTGTAAATTATCGAATTCCGACAACGAAGAATGATCTCATTTTACAACGAATTGATTCCCTGGCCGATAGTGCCTCCAGACTCTTGAAACTGGAAAAGCCAGACTCGCGTCGGGAGAGGTTGGCGGCAGCCCATCGAAACAGGTACGAAAAGCATGTGTTCGATCCTACTGTGTTTGAATCCTTTTGGGCTGATCAGGACGTTTCCGGTGAAGATGAAGCTCTGAATCTGTTTGGCGGTATCGCTCCGGATCAGATTGCCGATTTCAAAGAAGCGGTAAACCGCTGAAACAATATGATCAGATTTATCAAATAGGCGAATGAGATAATAACAACAAGGCCGCGCAGATCCCGCGGCCTTTGTTACTTGGAGGATAACAATGAACCTGGAAGATCTGAACGCACACTTGGCAATTCTTCAAGAGTATGAGACCGCGCAAGATCTTCTCCGGGCATTAGAGGCTGCTACGCTGCAAGCGTCCAGGATGGACACGACGCCAACAGGAGGTATAGGAGATCGAACAGCCGCCCTGGCCGTCAAGATTGCAGAGCAGCGTGAAGTAGTATCCAGATACAAACGCATGGTTGAACGCTCTAGAATCCCGGTCATGCATTTTGTCGATTCCATCTCAGATACCAGGCTGAACGTGATTATGTACCTTCGCTTCATTTGTGGGTATGATTGGCAGCGTGTGGCTGCAATCGTCGGTTCTTCTGTGGATGCTGCCAAATCCCTCGTGTATCGTTTCTTTCGCTCTCAGCCCAAATAAGCCGATTCTCCGGCAGGCTTTCCAAAATGAGGCAGAGATACCACCAAAACGGGAAAAACGCTCTCAGAGCGTTGCAACGGCATCAGACGCGAAAAAGAACCGCCTGCGGTTCTTTGCAGGCGGTGGAAAGGTTCATTTTTCACTTGTGCGTATTATACTGACGTCGCATCCGAAAGTCAACACACGTTTTATTTCTCCACGATGTCTGAAATAAGCTTGACCGGATTTTTGCGCTTTTGCTCAAGAAATTTTAGAAGGGCATAAAGGATAATCATGTCATCTACTGTCAGGGATGACATGATGTTTTCGATCTGCTCATCAGTCATCTTTATGTCCTCCAGGCGCCGGGGCGCTGCTGAGCTTTTGAGAATCCAGCGTGTCAAGGTTCATAATATCTTCGGAAATGCGTTCAAGATGCTCTTCAATGGCGATAAATGCATTGCTCATGATTTGGTCGTTGGGTCTTTCCGACTCTTGCGCGAAGAGCACAGAAAGACATGTGTTGATAGCTGCAATACCGTCTAATTCCACACTGAGTTTGAAAGGATCAAGTCTGTCTGTTTTCATGTTGGTCTCCTTAATCAGTTATTTTTTCTGCAGGTTCAAGGGCAAGTACCAGGGCTTGCACATCCTCAATGGAGTGCTCCAGATAATCCCGGATCCCCCAAACCATTTCAACGGTGCTCACGTCTGCTTTACCCTCCAACCGCTCATACAGAGTCGTGAGCATTCCGTCAACGGCGTATAAGCGATTGAAGATCGTCTCTTTATCCGGCATTGTATAATTCCTTTCTGCGGTCTCTCCCTGCTGTCATGTTCTCAATATTGGCTGTGGACAATGACAGTATAACACTATTAGCGTTAATAGTAAATTGAGCAACAATGATAAATGCGACAAACTATTAATGTTAATAGTTTGTGCGAACTGCACTATTTACGTTAATAGTAGTGAAATTGTATAATGCTTGCAGTTATAACAAAGCGGAGGAAAAGAGAATGACAGTATCAAAGAAGCAGCAGGCCAGCGTCACCAAATATGTCAAAGATCATTATGATCGGATCTCCGTTACAGTTCCCCAGGGGAAAAGAGATCAGATCAAGGCCCACGCTGAGAGCCAGGGCGAAAGCGTCAACGGATTTGTCAACCGGGCTATAGATGAGACGATAGACCGGGATAAGAAGAAATAGAGAACAAATTCTGAATTCAACAATAATTCAACTGCAGTGTAAAATAGTGTGTTTCACAAAATAACGATAAATGCGAGAAACCCTGTATTTGTTGGGGTTTTGGCTACATTGAAAAACGGTGAAAAACGATGAATTACGCGATTTTTGGAACTACGGACCAGAAGGTCAGGGGTTCGAATCCCTTATCGCGTGCCAGCATAAAACCGTCGATTTGAAGAAAATCGGCGGTTTTTGGTATCTATGGGGTTTCCTGTATGGCCGTGCGGAACGCGCATTCGAATTAACGCTGCAGAAGCCCTTCCAAGGTTTCGAACAAGATGTCCGGTTCCACCGGCTTGCTCAGGTGCGCATTCAGACCGGCCTGCATGCTGTGCTGTACATCCTCATCAAAGGCATTTGCCGTCAACGCGATGATCGGAATGCTTTTTGCATCGGATCTGTTCATTGCCCGGATTCTCCGGGTGGCCTCCAGCCCATCCATTTCGGGCATCCGCATGTCCATCAGAACAGCATCATAATAGCCTTCTTCATGTTCCTCAAACATTTCTACGGCAATACGCCCGTTTTCCGCGTGATCCACCTGGATCTCACGCATGGAGAGCACCATCATCATAATTTCCGCGTTTACCGTGACATCTTCCGCCAACAGTATTCTGCGGCATCTGAGATCCGCCGTTTCCCGTAAAGGCTTCTCATCCTTCCGGGGCTGCAGAGCAGGTTCCTCTTCCCTGATGGTTTTGCGATCACAGTCGGTCAGCGTGACCGTGACGGTAAACGTCGTTCCTTTCTGCTTTTCACTCTCTACGGAAATCGTCCCGTTCATCAGCTCGATGATGCTCCTGGTGATGGCCATGCCCAAACCGGTGCTCCCGTAGCGGTTTGTGCTGGACGAATCCTCCTGGCTGAAGGCGTCGAACAGCCTGGGAAGAAACTCCTGACTCATCCCGATCCCTGTATCGCGGATGATAAGGCGCAGCGTAGTTTTTCCGTTGAATCGCGCAACTGCTTCCACAACAAAGGTGACGGTCCCGCCGGACGGTGTAAACTTGACTGCATTCCCAAGGATGTTGAGCATAACCTGCCGCAGCTTCATGTCATCGCCGATATAATAGTCGTCGACTGCGCCTTTCACACGGCATTCATACTCAATGCCCTTGTCCCTGCACTGGCCGCTGATCATCGTATTGACCTGGGCCAATGCCTTTGCGAAGGAAAACTCTTCATTCTTCACGGTCATACGGCCGGATTCAATGCGGCTCATGTCAAGAATGTCATTGATAATGCCGAGCAGGTGCTGGGCTGACAGGCCGATCTTCTCCAGATTGTCCCGTGTCGTTTCGGATATGCCGGGATCATTCAATGCGATCCGGTCCAGCCCGATGATCGCATTCATCGGCGTGCGGATTTCATGGCTCATATTGGACAGGAACGCCGTCTTTGCCTTGTTGGCCTGGTTGGCCTCTTCCAGCGCAATGCTCAGCGATTCGCGCTGCCGCGCCAGCTCCCGCATCATTTCCTTCTGTTCGGTAATGTCTATGAACACGCCGATATAAGTAATC
>CAZMXF010000065.1:0-10963 GCA_964570015.1 uncultured Oscillospiraceae bacterium
CCGACGGCGAGACCGTCGGTCTGAACCACCAGTACCTCCTCGGCGAGGACGGCTATGTCAAAGGCATCCACCTCGACCGCGGCGACAACGTCAAAGGCCTTAAGAGCCTTGAGGGCTACATCATCCACAAAAACGCGCTGCTGCGCCTGATGGACGAGGCCGCCTCCCGCAACCATTACGCTTTCCATCGCCAGGCCATGATCGGCTTCCTGGAAGACGGCGGAAAGATGGACGTCTACACCCACAAGGGTTACGTCTGCGCCGTCCGCAATGTGGAGCAGTATTACAACGCCAGCATGGACATGCTCTGCAGCGAGAAGCGCCACCAGATCTTCCCGGCCGACCGTCCGGTCCGCACCAAGACCCACGAAGAGGTCAGCACCTACTTCGGTGAGCAGACGGTCTGCAAGAACAGCCTGGTCGCGGACAACTGCATCATCGACGGCGAGCTCGAGAACTGCATCGTCTTCTCCGGCTGCCGCATCGGCGCTAACACCAAGCTCAAGAACTGCATCATCATGCGCGGTGTCACCGTCGGCGAGAATGCGGAACTGAACTACATCGTCGCCGACAAGTACGCCACCTTCTCCGACCGCACGGTCCTCACCGGCAGCGCCAAGCTCCCGACTGTCGTGCCGAAGAATACGAAAATCTGATCTCTCTGAACTGTTTTAAGAAGCCTCTTAACAGTTCATCCCCCTGCCGTACGGCAGGGGGATGTTTTTTGTTATTCTGTTTTGTTTCGGGTGAGATCAGCTTTCCGCAGTCTTTCTTTTCCCGCGGCGCATCGTCAGGATCACGCCGGCCGTTGCCGTCATGAGACCGCCCAACGCCGTGAAGAGCGTAGTACCGATTCCACCGGTCTCGGGGAGTTCATAGCTGCCTACCTGCTTATTCAAAATCGTTCCGCCATCAAATGCAGCTTCGCCTCCTGTCGGTACACGGGTACTCGAATAACTCGGCTCCATATATCCTTCCAGCTGTGAATTGGTCTCTTTCACAAAGTATGTGTATTCACCATCTGCGCCGGCCTTTTCGAGACCCTCAATCTTGAAGTGATACTTCTTCGTATTCCCTTCCGTTGTAATTGTCAGTTTAAGCTTCGGATCAGTATTCGTGTCGGTAGAAAACTCAGCTGTTCCCCCGCTTGCCCCTGCTACCGCATCCTTTGTGATGTTATAGACCAGTTTAAATGAAGCATCCTCGGTTGTATCAACCGTATATCTGCCCACAGTAACCTGGATATCCTGATCCCATTCGATTTCCTGCTGATTCATATTGATCCATTTTTTGTAGAACTCGAAGTTGGTGAGCTGCTCGTTGGTGAATGTAACTTCAGCCTGTGCTCCTGTAACTTCTGTTCCATCCAGCTCAATGACCTTCGCGAGCGTTCCGTCACCCGCGTCAGATATCGTCACTTCGAGGCGATGTACTGTCGGATCATACTTGATGCCGGTACTTGGATCAATGTAACCGTTTGCTGTTGTCGCCGCAGCCGGAATCTCTTCGGTAATCGTATAGCGGAAGGTCTTGCTGGTCTCATCGCCAAGATCCGAGAGCTGGTAACTGATCTCAGTGAAACTTACTGGATCAGAACTGCTTACCGTCTTTTCTTCCGGCGTTGTACCGCTCTTCGGTGTCGTTGCCGTAACACTGTCAACCTCAGTCAGGATGAACGTGAACTGGTTTTCGGTTATGTTTCCGTTTGTGAATATCTTCTTTACTTTCGGGGCAAACGATGTGGAGGCATCGTACTTATTTTTTACAGTAACAGTATCGCTATCACCTGCTTGGATCACTTTTTCACTGTCATCATAAGAAATTACGCCGTCCTGAGTCCAGCCTTCCGGCAGCGTTTCCGAAGGTTCAGTCACGATATAAGTTGTACCGACTGGAATCTTAGAAATGATAGCCGTACCTGCTCCGGTAACCGTAACGGTAATCTTACCATCAGTACTCGTTTGTGCAACTGTGGATTCCGTCCACGTGCTGTCAGTTACCGTGACATCTCCGACATAGGCGGTACCGTCGTTCTTCTTCATCTCGACTTCAAACGTAAAAGTCTGCCTCGATGCATCGCCACCGGAAATTTGCTTTACGATAGACAAACTTCCTTCTTCTTTGGCGTTCGTAATGAGCAACGGATGGTCCTCTGTTGTTTCTAGTACGCCTTCCCCATTATCCGAATAGCTGACCGTATAACGGAAACCTTGCTGAGCCAGCGCGTTGACATCTTCAACAACGGTGTAAGTCAGGTAGTATGGCTGTCCGTTAATAACCCGCATCGTATCGAGCCTTTCCCACTTATGCCTCCAGTTATTGGAATCGCTAAGCAGGACTTCTAAGCCAGTCCATTCCGGCTCTCCTGCATTGCCGGCCTTGTCTGTCTTGATGACATACAGTGCAACCTTGATACTACCCGGCTTTTCAGTCCCTTCGGCAAATCGTTTTTCTACGTAGATTTCTGTGCTCTTGGGGATCATTTTGTTCGTCACCGTGATGGTGCCCGAGGTCTGCCCCTGTCTGTTGTCAGAGTAGGTAGTCGTATAGTTTTCTACTCTTTCTTCGACCACAGTATACTTCAGCGGATTTCCATCGCGATCTGTTGTTGGAAGACGGTTCCAGATATACGTTGGCCAGTTACCGTTTTCATCGGCATTGATCGCAACTGGATCTCCAACATTATCACGTGTCCCATCGGCGTTAATCCGAACCAACTGGAGCTTGATACCGCCGGTCGGGCGGGTTTCAAAGAGGTTGTCGCTGTCACCTTCCCAGGTCTTAGTAGCGGATATTGAAGTATACGTCGTCTGTACATTTGTTGCCGTCCATGTTGTCACGTTGGCCATAGACGCAACCCGAATCCCGTTGGCAAACTGGCAGGCATCGTCCAATGCCCAGGCTGCATGCTTGCGGTCAAGCTGTTCTTCCGGTGAAAGAAGGGGAATAGGCTGTTCATCTGTATTAAGGTTGAGATGCTGATAACCTACGAAGTAATGATAATCATCAGGTGCATAGCCGGTATAGTTCTCCGGTGCTTCAGTTTCCAACCATGCATAGAGTTTGTGCTCACTCAATCCATTCCACTGTGTGTAACCTGACTCCCCTGTAACAACTGGCTCTCCGACAGGCACATATTCCACGATCTCGAAATCGCGGTCAATTTGATCCATTTCATCCTGTGTCGCATTTCCTGCAGTTCTCTTATCCACCAATGCCAGCAGTTTATCCCAATATTCCTGGTCATAAACCTCTGGGTTTGTCAGCTCGCCGATTCGGAGTTTGCATTCATAAAGCTGGAACTTTGCTCCCTCAAGTTTTTTCGCGATATTGTTTTCATCAATCTTCAGGAGATTCATGAAAATACCGTCAATCTTAACGCCGGCATAGCTTGTCTGAATGTAATGGTCTTTTGTCGTGGTAGAACTGTGGCTGCCGCCGCCGATCAGGGTCGCAGTGTTTGTGAAGGTATCCTGCCCCTGTGCACGTGCAAAACAGGTGTAGGTCAGGGTCAATGCTGTCTGATCTGGGATGTTGCGGATCGAAAGCAGTCGGGAATCGTCATTGTATGAGATTTCAAGCCCCGTTACATCATTGCCGTCAGCATCAACAACTTTTACACTGGAAGTATCCAGATCCATGTTAGTACTGATATAGTCCGTTAGGCTTAATGCTTGGTTCTCATTCAGCACATAGGCATGCGGGTTTATTTCTACTTTATAGGTAATGTTTTTACTTGGGTTTCCGTTGTCATCGACGACCAGCATCTCCCCCGGCGTCGTATCGGTTTTCTTCAGGTATTCATCAGCAGTTATGGTAACACTGCCCGTCGCATCAAACTGGTCGCCATCACCTGCCGTAACCGTTACATGGTTTTCAAAAGTTTCAGAGCCTGATGCAGAACTGGTGATGCGGTCCCATTCTTCATCAGAAAGCTTGGTAAAATATGTTACTGTGATTTTATTTCCATCCAGTCCAAAGCTTTCACCACCTTCCCAAGTTTGATGTATCGCAATATCTACAGGGCCTATGCTATTATTCTCATCTGGAATAACATTTATTGTTTGTGAATATCCTAAGTTATCAAATTTGACAAAAATGGAGGGGTTACTCTCTTCCTTGTTGGAATAGTTCAGTAATTTTAATCCTTTTGGAATATCATCCTTAAACCACACCCTTATAGGATCGCTATCTTCAAAGGGCCTGGAAGTCGGGTTCAGCTTTACCTCCCATTTAATAATTCTGTCGTTCTCTGTATATGTTCCATTTTTTACCATTTCGACCTTAGGATTTTTGTATTCAGCATCTGCCTCACCGAGTTCATTCTCGTTCAGACACACAACATTGTGCATCTTGAATCCATTGCTGATTTGAACAGGGCTGTGAAAAGCCAGATTTATATGAACCCGTTCCCGAAGTACAGGGAAAATGAAAGCTCCATTTGCTTTATCAATGGTATAATCAACACCGGGTGTTAAAACTGTACCGTCATCCGTTGTTACTGTGGCATTAATCAAATCAAAGTTCTTTGCTATCTCTTCTTGACTTACCACATACCAGTTTACACCTATATCAGGATTTTCTATCCATATTTTTGCCCTAATTTCAGAGAATTCTCTAACCGTCACATTCTCAATAGGATAGGCAGAATCGTCATTTCTTTCTACTATGATATTCCAGTAAAGCGTATTTCGGTCCACTTCCCAGTGGTCAAACTCTTTCTCTACATGTGGTTCATGCCGATTCGTCGGGAAGTTAATCTTCACTTCGGTCTCTGGTTCAATGAACTTGTTGAACGCGCTCTGCAGGCCGCCGATGCCGGATTCTTTCGCTTCCTCTTCCGAAATGATCTGGGCGTCATACTCAATGGTGATCGGGCCTTCTCCGATGTCAGAAGGAAGACGGTACTTGAAAAGGCAGATTCTACTGTTGACATCGTACTTTCCGTCATTCCAGAAGATCCAGTTATTGCCGTCTTCCGACCATTGGCCGGTTCCTATAGGCATAGTAAAGCTGGTGGTTCCATCTGCTTTGGTCACGGTGATATCCCCGACCAGCTTCTGAATGTCGGTCATCTGATCCTCAATCAATGCCCCGGCAAGGTTCATTCCGGCTTTCCCATAGGTCAGGATATAATGAACCGTGCTCCCTGGTTCTACAGTCTTACCATTGACGTCTGCTTCGTTTTGTGTGACATTCTTTGCGACGGGGAGCGGTTCGAATTCTCCGATTCCTGTTGTTCCGTCAGACTGCTTGCCGCCATAACCAGTATTACGAATCGTCTGGTCACCGAAAATGCCGGCTCCAGTTGCTGTAATCTGATCAATCACTTTTGTCGTGTATATGATCACGACCGGGCCGTTCCCGGAGTCGGAGGGCATGTTGAAATTGAACAGTTCAACATCCCAATTGTGGTACCAGCCGTCGTCTGTCCATGTGATCGCATTGGGTACATAATCTAACAGCCTCATCTGGCTGCCATTTCCAACCTGAATCATGATGTCTCCCTGCAGCACTTGCAGATCGGTCATCACGTCTTTGATGTTCACACCCGCCATATTGGTATCGGCGTCACCGATGGTCAGGGTATAGGTAATTACTGTCCCTGGCGCCCAATTGCCATTTTCAGGTGCCGGTGTAACAGTTTTATCTACTACATAGGTGGGCTCTTTATCATAGGTCACCGTGGTCTTCTTGGTGTCTGTGGTATTCTGACGGTGCTCCTGGGCTGTGTTCGTCACGTCTGTCGCATCATAGATGCCGTTTGCTTTCGCCCTCTCGGCGTCAATCAGGCGGACAGAATAGCTTGCCGTCACAGGGCCATACCCTTCTGTCCCTTCCGGGAAGGTATAGTCAAAGAGTGTGACCGGATTCTTGCTGTAGTAGTCGTCCGTGGCCTGAGCCCCGAAATCAATCACAGTGGACTGACCGTTGTAAGTCAGCGTCACCTGGCCCTGCGGAATTACAACATCCGTCATGATGTCCGAAATGCGGAATCCGGAAAGTTCAGTCGTGTCTTTTCCGTAGGTAATCGTGTAATTCACGATATCTCCGGGCTGGTTTGTAGTGGAACTGATGTTCTTTACCACCGGGATCGGCTCTCTGGGCTTGTCGATCTCTATCTCTGTTTCTCCGCCAGGGACTTCTTTATCTCCATTTACCGTCCAGGTAACTTTATTCGTCTCGGTGGTCTTGTCCTGTGTCATCTCCCTGAGCTGATCTTCGGTGACCACGGTATCATAGGTTACCTGATAGCTTCCCTTTGCAACACCGACAGTACCCAGCGCCGTAGCTACATCAAATGTGAAGCCATTTTCTGTTGGTGTTACCGTTACAGGATTTCCTCCGATCTTCACACTGTCGGCATCTAGCGTCTGCAGACCGCCCAATGTGTCATTGAAGGTCATGGAATCAAGATCGCTGTTCACATTTACATTCGCAGTATAATGAAGTGTATAGCTACCGTCTGGATTCTGGGTGGAATTGACACTCTTGGTACCATCCTGAACGGCCTTTTTATAGTGAATGGACACAGTATCACCGGTGCCAGGGAATTGGAACGTGTATTCTCCATCCTCGCTGACACGGGTCTCGTCAGTAAGGACCGTGAGATTAAAATATCCCGAGAGACTGGTGCTGCCGTCAAAGAATGCTGTGTCGGTAAATGTCAGAATTACTTTTCCGTTCTGAATCACATAAGTTCCAAGTCTGCGGGTACCGACCGAAATTACACCGTTGCTGAAATCTTTGATCTCAACTGGATAAGTACTCTCCAATCCGGATAAATCATATTCCAGAACAGGATAACCTTCATAGGCATCTATGGCTCTTACGACCTCTTCTTCCAGTGAATAGGTGAATGTCAGCTTGAACGCCGCATTTCGCTCTTGTTCATTCTCTGTAACAGAGGACTCTGCCCTGACATGTAGGAACTGTGTATTTTCTTCGTTGGCCAGATCCCATGGGCTTGTCGTTTGCTGCTCATCCGTCACCGTGATGATATAGAGCTTTTCCCCGATCTGGACTCTGAGCTCATAGGTATCCGTGAAAGCAATATCGCTGTTGATGTAATACTCCCCGTCATTCTGTATGAGATACAGTGCGCCCGCGTGATCTTCCCCTTCGACAAGGGTCAGGGCTGCGTCGTCAATGCTTCCTTCGATCCCAAGCACAGCCAGAATATCCGCCAGACGGTAGCTTCCCTCGCCCGGGAAGCTCCATGTCCTGCCTTCATAGGTGAAGTCCACCGTATAACGGAGGACAAACTCGGAGAAATCCTTCGTCTCAAACGTAAATCCGGACACAACTTCGAGACCGGTATCGTCCGCCGGTCTGCTTACGGTGTTCAGTTCGATTTCGCTTGTCTCTCCGTCATGGATGTGGTACAGGCGGAAATCCCTGCCCACCACATTATCGGGAAGGGTCACTTCGACCTGGAAGCCGTCGTACTGATCCGCTTCCACGTTCTCAAGGCTGATGTCGAAGACCTGGTAAGCCGTTTCCGCTGCTGTGCTGCTGTCTGCGGGCTCTTCCACAGCCTGCACGGCTGCAATGGCGTTTTCGCTCTGCGTTTCATCCAGAACTTTGGCTTCTACTTTGGCCTCGGCGGGAAGATACAGGTCACCCACGGTGCTGACCGTCGCGGTCTCGTTGCCGGTCGCGGTTTCGCCGTCTGCCACTACGTCAACCCGGAACGCCGCGCCGTCCTGCATGGTGATGACAATCTGAGCGTCGCCGTCCTTCAGGACACGGACACAAAGACCTTCCTCCGTGTTTTCCACCTTCGCGACATCTTCGTTCGTGCTGGCGACTGTAGAGATCTTGGAGACGAAGGTATCGATCTCTTCCTCGGAGACGATGCCAAGGCCGCGGATCACTTCCGCAAGGGACGTGTATTCTGCGCCGGGCATAGATGCGGAGGTAAAGGTCTCCCCGTCCACCTCGTACTCGAAGTGGACCGTATAAACGATGGCATAGATCGTAAAGGCGTCGGCATCGAAGACGATTTCTGTGTTGTCCGTCTCGGTGCCCTCGGCCTGGGCGATGAGTTCTGCGGTCTGCTGCCCTACGTCAATATGGACGACATTTGCTTTCTCTTCCGCGTTCTCGGTCTCGGCCGGGATCATGGTCACACGGATGGCGATGGCGGGTTCGATCTCCCGTCCCTCGGCGTTGAAAAACGTGATGTCGACAGCCTGGACTTCCAGGACCTCACCGTCTACCGCGCCGGAGACGGTATCTTTCAGACTGTTCCCGTTCACGGGTGTGACAGCAATTTTCGTGTTCTCGGGGAAGGCTCCCTCTGGAGCTTCCACGAAGACTCTGATTCCGCCGGCGGTTCTCTCCCAGCTCTGGGCGGGCATGGTCTCTTCTTTCGTGTTCTTGCGCTCTTCGTTCTCGTTCTTCACTTCTGTTGTGACGATGAACTCTTCATTTTCGTCCTTATCTTCTGTCGTGACGATGAGCTTTTCATTTTCGTCCTTATCTTCTGTTGTGACAATGAGAACCTCTGTTTCGTCTTCTTCTGTCTCGTCATAGACATAGTCCGGGTTCTGCAGCAAGATGCCATAGCCGACGATGTCTTCATCGTCCAAATGGTAGCCGAAAGTCGCCACCTCGTCAGTGCGGTCACCCTCGACGGTGTTGATGGTGCCTTTTTCTTCATCCACATAGTAGACAATGCCCATGAGGTCAATGCCCTCTGTGTCATCTGTGTCGAAGAAGATCAGATCGCCGACGGCGGGCACAAAGTTCCGTCCGGCAAAGAGCTCAATGTTCCGGAAGCTCTCTGCCATGGCGGCAGCTGTCGATTTGTTCGGGATATATTTGTCCGGGATACCGGCATAGCGCAGGCAGAAAGAGACAAACATCGCACTCCATTCTCCGTACGGATTACCGTACCAGGCTCCGTAGCGGGTATAGCCATGCTTGACCCAGGTGTCGCCTGCATCGTTCAGAACAGCTTTGAAGTTGTTCGAGCTCTCACCGTGACCCTGCTGGGTGGCGGCCACGAGAATGAGGTCTGTCGCCCAGTTTCCGCTGAGATCCAGATCGTCAAAGTCACGCTCCCAGTCGGCAGCACTCTCGAGATCCGCGTTCGGATCACTGACTGGCATTTCGGGGAAAGTCTCTTTTTCCGGGTCATCGACACTGATCTCCTCGGTATAGAAGCAATCAGTAGCATGGACATGGAGCGGTAGCTCTGGCTTATCACAGGTCAACTCTCGAACGGTGGTATAGCATTCGACAGTATGTTCATGCGCGCCCTCGCCCTCCGGAATCGTGCAGATCAAGGCACCGTCTACGTCATAGCATTCGTTAGTATGCTGATGACCGGGATTCTCCTCCAGAGTACAGATAAGTACCTGATGCTCTGTATAGCACTCGTCGGAATGCGTGTGCTCTTCGAGCTCCGGCAGCCTGCAAACGAGCGTCTCCCCTTCATAGCAGTCGTCGTTGTGCCTGTGCGCAACGGGCTCTGCCCCCTCGCGTGCATAAGGGCAGTCCAGAACCTTCCTGGTATAGACCTTTGCTACCGCCGTTTTGTGAAAACCGGCAAAAGTCCCCAGTGAGACCAACATCGACAGGCACAGAATAAGCGCAAGCGATCTGGTCTGTCTCTTGTGGTCCCGCAGGATCCGATTCAGCAAAGATTCGTTCATTTTTCAGCCCTGCCTTTTGTCAGAATGTCGCAATTAATTTCGTTTTGAACACGGTTTGGAATCAGCCTCTGATAAGCCCACTTATACGCATATAAATATAACACGAAGGCTCGAAAGATACAAGAATTTAAGATGGTTTTTAGTACTTTTTCACGCGAATTTGAGCCTATTATTTTACTTTTCACCGGTAGTATAACAGACATATAATCAATAAAAGCATCAATACTTCCGCTTTTTTTGTGTGGCATGACTTTTTTGGGGCATGGAATTTCGTTCAAAAATCATCCCCGGCCAGACGTCCGACCGGGGATGTTTTTGCTGATTTTCTGTTTTCCGCTTCACTCAGTCCGAGATGTCCACGTCCCGGGTGATCATGACCGTGTAGTCCGGGCAGATCGCCTGCACTTCCTGCTGCAGGGTGCCGATTGCCTCCTTCGGGTCTACGTCGAAGCTCGTCACCACGTCGAAGCGCAGTTCCTTCGTCTCGGGATTGACGTGGAAGCCGTGGATCTGCAGGGCCCAGTCGTGGGCCATGACCTTCTCCTGCACGGCGTTTCGGATGGCGGCGATCTCGTCGCTGCCGGTGTTGTACGAATAGACGCCGACGCCCGTGAGGATGACGCCCGTCTCCTTGAAGACCTTCCCCTGCACGCGGCGGGTCAGGCGGTCCACCTCTTCCACCGTCATGACATCCGGCAGTTCCAGATGGACGGTGGCATAGTTCCGGTCCGGGCCGTAGTTGTCCAGGAAGAGGTCATAAGCGCCCCGGACTTCGGGCTCCTCGTTGAGGAGGCGGCGGATCTTTTGCGTCAGGTCCGCGTCCGCCCGGTGGCCGATGATGTCGTCCAGCGTCTCGATCATCATCTCGATGCCGGACTTGATGATGAAGCCGGAGATCACGACGCCGACCCAGGCCTCGAGGGAGAGGCCCGTGAGCAGGAAGATCACCGCCGAGGCCAGGACGGAGGCCGAGAGGATCGCGTCGAAACGGGCGTCCTCTCCCGAGGCGATGAGCGCGCCGGAATTGGCCTTCTGTCCCTGCGCCTTCACGTAGCGGCCCAGCAGCAGCTTCACCACCACCGCCGAGGCGATAATGATGAGGGAGACGACGGAGTAATCCGGGGTCTCGGGGCGGATGATCTTCTTGATCGACTCCACCAGCGAGGTGACGCCGGCGTAGAGCACGATGGCCGCGACGATCATGGCGCTGAGGTATTCCGTCCTGCCGTGGCCAAGCGGGTGCTTTTTGTCCGGCTGGCGGTTGGCGATCTTCGTGCCGATGATGGTGATGACGGAGGAGA
>CAZMXF010000066.1:0-10886 GCA_964570015.1 uncultured Oscillospiraceae bacterium
AGGCGGGGCTTTGCTCTCTGAAAGAAATCTTATCTGATGACCGCGGGGTAAATGGTCAGCTTCTGACCGATGCTGATGAGGTCCGGATTCTTGATGTTGTTCCACTGGGCGATCTGCATATAGCTTACACCGAAGCGCTGGCCGATGCCGCTGAGGACATCTCCGGGGGCTACCGTGTAGACGATGTAGTTGCCGTAGTTGACAAAGCTTCCGTTGGCATACTGCCATCCGCCGGTCACGTTCTCGAGTTCTTTCTCATTGATGTTGTTGGTCATTTCTGTGATCTCCTTTTTTGTAATTTGTTTTTGTGAGCTTATGATAGCATATGAAGAATCACAGAACTGTCACATTGCATGATTGTTTTCCTTCTTCTGCAGAAACTCTCATAGCACCGGTATTCATCCGGAACAAAAGAATAATTCCCTGCCGGGTTTTATTTCCTGTTCAGGAAACTGATCAGTCTGTTCTGAAAATCCCGATAATACGGTTTCTCATACATCACAATATGGGCCCCCCCATGGATTACCTCAAGCGTTGATCCTTCCGGCAGATGATTGATCGATGCATTCACCAGTTTGTAGTCCAGATATGGATCTTTATCTCCGCAAATAACAAGTGTGGGTGCCGAAATTGCATCTAAGTCGATCAGCTTCTGCGAGTGGTTTACATAATAATCCAGTCTGCATGCATTCGGACTGTAAGCCTTATTGTACCGCCTGCAGCAGGTACACCACAGCTTGACAAAGGCAGGATCAACAATGCCTGGATCTATTTCCCCTGCATCTGTACGCTGAAAATCTTCAATCATGCTTTCCCATGTGATCTCATAAAACTCTTCCGTAATTTCCCTGTATCCGACTCCGTTCAGCAACGGTGTAAGAAGAACGAGGTGATTCACGTACTTCGGATACTTAGCAGCGAAGCGGCCGGTTGTAACGGTTCCCCAACTCCAGCCAAGGAGATCAATCCGGTTCTGTCCGGTTTCCTTCTGAATCAGCTTTACGGCCATATGAATGTTTTCTGCGGCATAGTCCATCCGCGGCAGGAATCCGTTCGGCACTTCACCTGACCTGCCATAGCCTGCTATATCAAGTCTCCAGACGGCAAACCCTTCCCTGGCAAGCTTTCTGGTGATACTGTAATCTTCATAGTTGATATCAAAAACATGCGAGGAATTTGTTGAGCCGTGGATCAGAAGGATACTGCGTTCGGGCTTCATCTGTTTCTCGGTCGTGCACTCCAGAAACAGTTTTATCCCATCACAGGTCAATGGATACTCGGTAAAACGATAAGAATAATCTGTCAGGTTCATAAAGACTCCCTTCTGTTCCGAACCGGATCAATGAGGTGTGTGTTAACAAGGTAATAATCAAAGCCATTTTTTCTTTTTGAAATACAGCAAAGATGCGACTGCAATTACGAGCGCCGTGACAATTACAAGAGGATAACCATATGGGGAATCCAGTTCCGGCATATGGGTAAAATTCATGCCGTACCATCCGGTAATCAGTGTCAGCGGCATAAAGATCGTAGTCACGACTGTCAGAATCGTCATAATCCTGTTCTGCTTCAGATCAATCTGGGACTGATATAAATCACCAAGCTGCATCGTGTAGTCTCGAAGGGATGTCGCCGTATCGTACAATCTTGCCATTCGATTGGAGAACAGATGGAAATATCGAAGATTCTCTTCCTGGAAAAAGCCGTTTTCATTCTCCTCCAGTTCCTGTACAAAATCGATCAGCTGCTCATAGTGGATTCTAAGCTCCCTGATGTCACTGCGGATCAGGTTAATTTCCTTTAAGTGACTGCTCTCAGTTGTATTGAGGATATCTTTTTCGATCTGAACCAATTCATTGTCGAATCGTTCCATCAGGTGAAGATCTTCGTGGACAATCTGCTCCAGAAAGTCATAGAGGAAGCGCTCCAGGCAAGGTATTTTCCATTGCCTGGAATGCTTGATTCTCTCAATGATTCCTCGTGCAGTATCGGTGTCGTCAATGAAAACGATTCCTTTTTCATCCAAAGCAAAAGCAAACTTTCTGTTTTCTCCCATGCGCTTCGCTCTGTCCGGCAGGGAAAAGGTCCCGGTCAGGGAATCATAGTTAACTTCAATTTTGGTATTGTGGATCTCTGCCGGATTCAGATCCAGATCAATCCCCATATCAAACAGTTCTTTCTCCCGCTCCCACTCTGCAGCCGTCAGGACGGCGACAAACTGGCACTCCCCTGACCTGAGTTCTGAAGCGGTGCACTCTGTCAGGCTTTTACGAATCAGATAATACATGGTTACTTCCTCTCATCATGAGATCGCGATCTGTTTTGTTTTCCGATATGATCGTCAGATACTTCTGTCAGGATTATTCTGTTTTCAAAAGCGATGCTCATTCGCTCGTCTATGGCAGTCTCATCCTGTCTGTATTTTCCGTTTTTTACGTATTCTACCCCGTGAGCGTAAACTTGTAAATCATTATTTTCACAAGCTGGTTTCCCAACAAAGCAGGGAACTCATCAGCAGTCCGTCTGCTTCAGCAGATCAATGAACATATTTACCGCTGGGGAGAAGAGCTCGTATTTTTTCCAGATCACAGTACCCTGCTGATACGGCGCGTTTTCCAGCGGGCGAAAAGTCAGCGGAGTATCTCCGCTCACATTGATGAGCCCATCAAACCCGATGGCATAGCCGACCCTGTCTTCCACAAAGAGAGATGCATTGTAAATCAGATTATAGACCGTGACGATGTTCATTCTGTCAAAGGCTGGGTCAGAGCTGAGCACGGTCAGACCGGCACGCGGTACGATCAGCGGCAGACCCGCCAGTTCTTCCGTCGAGATCTGCTCCTTCCCGGCCAGATCACTGTCTCTCCGCATCAGGACGCCAAGACGGTCACGCTCCGGGAGCCGGATCCCCTGATACAGGCTGTGATCGTAGTCTGTAAAGATCAGAGCCACATCGATGAGGCCGCTGGCCAGCTGTTCCATCAGATCTTCGGTGTCGCCGCTCGTGACGGTAAAACGCACTTCCGGGTAGTCACGGTGGATTCTGCCGGCGATTCTGGAAAGAGCGTGAAAGGCCAGCGATTCCCCCGCTCCGATATGGACTTCTCCGGACAGTCTTTGATGCGCACGGCTGATTTCCCCCTCCGTCATCTGCATCAGCTGCACCATTTCTTCCGCCCTGCGCCGCAGGATCATTCCCTCCTCTGTGAGTTTGATTCTGCGGCTTCCGCGTTCAAAGAGTGTCACGCCCAGCTCTTCCTCCAGGTCTTTCATCTGTCGGGACAGCGCAGGCTGAGAGACATGTAGAGCTTCTGCCGCTGCGGAAATGTTTCCCTCCCGCACGACTGCCAGATAGTATTCCATGATACGAAATTCCATATCATTCTCTCCTTCGTTTTCCTTATGCTATGCAATTATAGCATACTTTTCTATCAAATATAAGTATTTGAACATAAATAATCTCTTTGCTATAATAAAAGCATCAAAAAATCAGAATCTCGGAGGATGAAAGCATGGCTTACGGATATATCACCGGCTTGAACGAAAATGTGAAGCGGACCCATGTGCGCTATAACAACCGCTACGGAGTCGCTATTGCGGCAGACGTCTATGAGGCCAAGGACCTGGATCAGACCCGGAAGCATCCAGCGCTGATTGTAGGCGCACCTTACGGCGGTGTGAAAGAACAGGGCCCCTGTGTCTATGCCAACGAGCTGGCACAGCGCGGCTTTGTGGTTCTGACTTTTGACCAGATCTACATGGGTGAATCCGGCGGCGAGCCGAGGCACGTTTCTTCCCCTGACCTCTTTTCTGAAAGCTTTTCTGCAGCGGTGGACTTTCTCGGGGTGAAGCTGCCTTACGTAGATCGGGAGAAGATCGGTGTCATCGGCATCTGCGGCTCCGGCGGTTTTGCTCTGAGTGCAGCACAGGTGGATGTGCGGATCAAGGCTGTGGCCACCACCAGCATGTATAATATCACCGACGGACGCTTCATGTTCGGCGGCGATATGGCCATGATTGAAGACATGAAGAAGCAGCTCTGTGAGCAGCGCTGGGCCGACTTTGCAAACGGCGCTCCGGAATACAATCCAACCTTCCCGGAAGAGCCTTATGCGTTCGACAAACGGCCGCAGGTTGATCCTCTGACCGATGAATGGAACCGTTTCTATGCCGTGCCGCGCGGCCACCATCCCAATGCCAGCGGCGGCTTTACCTCCACCTCCATGTTGTCCATGTTGAACTTTTTCGCACTGGACTATATTCAGGAGATCTCCCCGCGCCCCGTTCTGTTCATTGCAGGCGACCGGGCCCATTCCCGCGGCTTCAGTGAGCGGGCCTATGGGATGGCGGCAGAGCCCAAGGAACTGTACATCGTGGAGGATGCCGAGCATATCGACCTCTACGACCGGGTGGACCGCATCCCCTTCGACAAGCTGGAACAGTTCTTTCAGGATGCTCTGAAATGAACCGGGAGGAAGTATTTCAGGCTCTGGAGGACGCGGGATGCCGTTCCCAGGAAATTGAGACCGTCATGGGACTGTACACGGACGGGAACGCTGCCAAAGCACAGAAGCTCCTTTTGGAGCATCGAAAAAAGCTTCTGGACAGGATCCATACAGATGAGAGAAGGATCGAATGCCTGGACTATCTGATGTATCAGATGGATCAACCCCGGAAGACAGCTTATTGAAACAAAAGAACAGAAACGGAGAAAATAATGAGTAAAAAGATTCTGATTGTATCGACCAGCCCCAGAAAGAACAGCAATTCCGAAGCTCTGGCGCTTGCCTTTGCCGACGGTGCGAAAGAAGCGGGCCATAAGGTGGACTTCATCTCTCTGCGCGGCAAAACAGTAAACTTCTGTCGAGGTTGTTTTGTGTGCCAGGAAAAGCTGCGCTGCGTGATCCGCGATGATGCAGATGAAATCTGCCAAAAGGCTCTGACCGCTGACGTGCTGGTTTTTGCCACCCCCATCTACTACTATGAGATGTCCGGCCAGCTCAAGACCCTGCTGGATCGTCTCAACCCGCTTTTTCCCAGTGATTATGCCTTTCAGGACATCTATCTGATGACCTCCGCAGCGGAGGCAGAAGATTCTGTCCCGGAGCGCGCTGTCAGCGGTGTGGAAGGATGGGTTGAATGCTTTGAGCGGGCCCGTCTGGCCGGCACAGTCTTCATGGGAGGCGTGACAGAAGCCGGAGAGAACCCGGAGCATCCCGCCCTGGAGGAAGCCAGGCATATGGGGCGAAACGCATGAAACGCATGAAGAGGGGCATTCTTTCCCTGCTTCTGCTTTCGGCCTTGCTGATAACAGGATGCGGAGCCGGAAGCAGCGAAGCCATTGACAACTCACCGACAGCTTCTTTACCTGAAGCGTCGGATGATCTTGAAGCCACGGAGGGCAGCGATATGCAGGCAGCAGGCAGATCTTTTCACACGCAGGAGATCTGGTGTGAGAACAACGGGAAAAAAATCTATGGGATAGCCTATATTCCCGACACACAGGAGGGAAAACAACCTCTGGTGATCTTCTCTCATGAGCTGGGGAATACCCACATGGCGGGCATTCCCTATGCGGAAAAGCTTGCCGCGGCAGGATATGCAGCCTATACCTTCGATTTCTGCGGGGGAACCGTCGGAAGCGGCAGCAGAAGTGACGGTGTGAATACGGAAATGTCTGTCGTCACAGAGATGACCGATCTTGAAGCTGTCCTGGATGCTGCCACGTCCTGGGATTTTGTTGATCCGGAGCGAATTGTGCTTCTCGGCGGCAGTCAGGGCGGCGCAGTGACGGCTCTCACCGGATGCCGAAATCCGGAACGCATCGCCGGTATGATCCTGCTGTATCCCGCGCTCAATGTGTCAGAGGATGTTCATCGCCGTTTCGACCAGGTCGGGAATATCCCGGAGGAATATGACATGTTCGGAGGCTGGATCCGGGTAGGCCGGAATTATTCCACGGATATCTGGGATATTGATTTCTTCCGTGAACTGTCGCAGTACCCCGGAGATGTGCTTCTCCTGCATGGGGATCGGGACACCTCCGTTGATATCTCGTATTCCGAACGGGCTGCAAGCGCGATTCCAAACTGTGAATACCATGTAATTGCCGGAGGCGGACATGAGTTTTTCGGAAAGCCCTTTGAAGATGCCGTTGTTTATATTCTGGACTACCTGAGCCGTATGGACAGCCGCGCCTCAGCAGGGTCCACGGAATCAGAGGTCCCATCTGTATCTTCGAAAAGCGATACGCTCTCTCTCCGGATCGGAAATACGCCGGTTTCCGTAGAATGGGAGAACAACGAGTCTGTCGAGGCGCTACGTGAGCTTACCCGGGAATCCCCTCTCACGATTTCCCTCTCCATGTACGGCGGCTTCGAGCAGGTCGGTTCCATCGGGCAGAGCCTCCCGAGAGACGACGTACAGACGACCACGAACGCAGGAGACATTGTTCTGTACTCGGGCAACCAGATCGTCATCTTCTATGGCTCCAATTCCTGGGCTTATACCCGGCTCGGCCATATCACCGATCAGGATGCGGCCGGGATGAAATCGCTCCTTGGACAGGGCGATGTCAGCATCACGCTCACCCTGGAGAATTGAGAAAAAACGAAAGCAGAAGTCTGCCGCATAAAAGCACCGGTTTCCTGATGAAATCGATGCTTTTTTATTTTCTTTTCTGTTGTTGTTTGATTGCGCAACGCCTCTGCCCTGTGTTATACTGCAAAGGCAAAGCTATTCTCCAACAGCCTGGCCGGATGAAGGCGCTCCTGAATCCCAGATGCGGCACGACTGATCCGGCCCGTAAAAAAGGATTGAAACGATTCTGCGATGCGTAACTGCTTATTAATCGGTAATCTCTTTTCATTTGCCGCTGCATGCTTCACGCTGGCCAGTGCCTGGAGCGGAGACCGGAAACGAATCTATCTGTATCAGGCGTTGCAATGCACACTGCTCGCCGCGGCAAACATCTTTTTCTCTTCCGTCAGCGGTGTGACAACTTATGCGATCTGTGCCGTACGCAATGTCCTGCTCGCTCATGAGCGGTTTACCGCAAGGCTCTGTATGATTTTTGTCGCCTGTGTCGGTGTAATCGGACTTGCGGTGAACAACAGAGGCCTCGTCGGCCTGATTCCGGTCTTCACAACAGCGCTGTATACGGTGATCTGCCTCTATGCCAAACGGCGGGTCGCCATCAAAACAAACATAATCGCCAATCTGTCTTTGTGGGCGGTTTATGACATTCTGATCTCAGACTATGTATCATTTGCGGTGGATACCGGATCTGCCGCTGTCGCTGTGTTTTCCCTGCTTCGCCGGAACGGGGAAACTCAGCCGCGGCAAACAGATTGATTCTGAAGAACGATCGTAATAATGAATGAAATCATGAAGGCATATTATCATCTCCCCGGCCTGTTCGAGTTTTACAAGCTGTACAGGATTTTTCTGCCGCTTTTTCGCGAGCACAGAGAATATTTTTATGACTGGTGCGGGATTGGCTCCATCTATGGTGCTCCCGCCGACTGTCTCTGGGGCGGCGGCCGTGTCGGCTTTGGCGACGATTCTCCGGAGGACGTGGCAGCGCTGATGCGGGACTGCGGTGTTTCCGCCCGTCTCACCTTCAGCAATTCCCTGCTCCGGTCCGAGCACCTTTCCGACCGGAAATGCAACGAGCTCTGTGTGTTGTTTGAAGGAAACGGAACTGTTCGAAATGGCGTGATTGTCTGCTCGGACTTGCTGCTGGATTATCTTCGGAGAGCCTATCCCGGGTTCTATTTTGTCTCTTCAACAACAAAAGTACTGACGGAATTTGAGTTGTTGGAGGCCGAATTGAATCGCCCGGAGTATCGCTTTGTGGTGCCCGATTTCAGATTGAACAAGGTATTTGACAGGTTGAATGCTCTGTCTGAAGCGCAGAAGCAGAAAGTCGAGTTCCTCTGCAACGAATGCTGCTGGTTCGGCTGTTCCGACCGGAAAGCTTGTTATGAGAGTGTTAGCCGGAAAAACCTTGGGGAAGACTTCCGGGAGCATGTCTGCGTATCGCCGCAGGCGCAAAGGGGCTACCGCTTTTCCGATGCCATGCGGAATCCGGCCTTCATCGGCATTGAGGAGATTCAGAATATCTATCTGCCGAACGGTTTTTCCCAATTCAAAATTGAGGGACGCAGCCTTGGCAGCGCCGTCATTCTGGAGTTTTTGCTCTATTACTTGACGAAACCGGAATACCAGCTGAAGGTCCGGGAAGAAATCTATCTGGACAGTTCGCTGGATCTGTTTTAGGTGTACAGGAAGTCCAGGCCATGCCTGTTTTTGTCTTCTTTCCGTTCGTCGGCACTGTATTGTAATTGACCCATATCATGAATTGAAATATTACGGAGGATACGCAGATATGAATATCACACAGACCTTTTACGACAATATGGCCTCGCAATATGATAAGCTTTTTCTCGACTGGCAGGCAGCCACACAGGAACAGGCGGTGATTCTGGACCGGATTTTTCGGGATTACGGCTTCGACCACTCCGCTCATGTGCTTGACTGTGCCTGCGGCATCGGAACCCAGGCCATCGGGCTGGCCGCTCTCTCCTACCGGGTTACCGCCTCGGATATCAGCGACGGAGAACTGGCCGAAGCCAGAACGCGTGCGGAGAATCAAGGCCTTGCAATCCGATTTGAACACGCAGATTTCTGTGCACTGTCAGAGACCTTCTCTGAACAGTTTGACATCGTGATCGCGATGGACAACGCCCTGCCGCATATGCTTACCGAGGAAACGCTTGACAAGGCTGTCCAAAGTATTGTCAGCCAGGTCAAGCAGGGCGGCATCTTTGTCGCCAGCATCCGGGATTATGATAGCCTACTGCTGAGCAAGCCACCGTATTCTCCTCCGTATATTCACCCGACGGGTCAAGGACAGCGGGTTTCTTTCCAGACCTGGGTCTGGAACAAAGAAAACTATCACCTGACCCAGTATATCATTGAGGATGAAGACACTCTCACTGTCAGCAAGTTCGAGTGTGAGTACAGAGCGACAAGAAGAGAAGAACTGACGAAGCTGCTCCTTACCCACGGCTGCAGCGAAGTAAACTGGAAATACCCCGGGGAAACCGGGTTTTATCAGCCGATTGTTACAGCAAGAAAGTGACTTTTACTCTCGACATACAGATATGGCAGCGGTGATTGTCTTTCGCCATGTCCGCTGCCATAAGAAATACAGCCGTTTCTTCCGGTCGGATGAAACGGCTGTATGTTCTGAAAGTACGTGCAGGATTTCCTGTCATTCTTTCTGCGGGGCAAAATAGTGCTCCATGGCAAAGCGGAAGTGCTCTTCAAAACGGGCAATCGCCTCCCGGACCACTTTCTTCGTCGGGAAAAAGATGTCATAGGCATGGAACCAGTCCGGATACACGTCCACATGGGCGTCGATTCCCGCCTCCTGCAAATGCCTGACATAATCCAGTGTCTCGCAGTAGAAAGGTTCAATGTCCCCGACGTAGGTATAGCATGGTGGAAGTCCCCGGTAGTCTTTGCAGCGGGCCGGTGCGGCATAGATCGGGACAAGTTCTGTCCCATAAGCGCTTCGCAGATATCTCTTCCATGCTTTTCGATTGCGCTTTGTGTTCCAGTTTCTGGCGTGATTATCCCGCGAGGACGGCGTGTCCCGATCATCCAGCATGGGATAGAGTGGCATCTGGTAGGCGATGTTTACTTCCCCGCGATCCCGGGCAAGCATACAGAGTGCTGCCGCCATTCCCCCGCCTGCGCTCTCACCTCCGACCATGATCTGATCGGAGCGAACCCCCAGCTCATTCGCATGCTCCTTCAGCCAGAGCAGAGCGGTGTAACAGTCCTGCAGGGCAGCGGGATAGGGATGGTGTTTGGACAACCGGTAGTTGGGCGCAATCAGCACAGCGCCGAACTTGACCACCAGTGACAGCGCTCGGGTACCAAAGACTTCCTCTGCAGAGCCGGACTGATAGCCTCCGCCGTGGACCCAGAGGACACCGGGAACCGGGTGGGGATGCCGCTCCAGCGGCCGCAGGACCAGCAGGCGGATCTTGTGATCTCCCACGGGAAGGCTGTGCTTCTCCGTGATAAACAGGTGTTTCTTCATCGTGCGGTCAGAAGAAAAAGCGCCGTTCCAGCTCGTGGCGCATAGACGGGATCATCCCGCAGAGCAGGAGGAAGACACCTGCCGCTGCAAAACCGCTGAGTGAATAGAGACTCCAGCGGAACATCGGCGTACCGAAAGACAGATGCTCAAAAAATTCCACCAGTACAGTGAAGCCGCCCATTACGATCAGGAACCCGCCGAATATGAAGAGCCGTCCGCCCTGTACATACTTGAGCAGGCAGATCATGGCGGTAGAGATCAGGCAGCTCGCAATCACGATCGGCAGCGCAAAGCTCAGGAACCAGTGACCGCCGGTTTTCACACAGATATAGAGCACATAAAGGGCCGCCGCCACATGGTCCATCGGCACAAAGATTTCCCCTTTCGGTTCACGGAACCACTGTGGCAGGAACGCGATGAGATAGAACAGGCCGATGCCGCCGATGGCGTAGCCTCCCCATCGCAGCTCGCCGTAAAGCCGGAAACAGACAATCATCACGACAACAATCTCCACGATGGCCAGCACCAGCATTGCCACAGCCAGGGGCCGACCGGAATCACGGTGCCGTTCCGGCAAGCTGTCCGGGAAGTTTCTCTCCCGCACGATCTGCTCCGGATTCCAGACGGGAGTCTGGCAGAGGGGGCAGGTTTCGGTTCCGTCCTGCAGTTTTACTCCACACTTGACACAATACATCTCTCTATCTCCTGTTGCTTTCGATCTCCACCGCAAGGCCCAGATCCACCAGTCTGGAGAAGAAGCGGCGCTCCAGCT